>DSAU01000523.1 GCA_011046315.1 bacterium | reverse complement strand
CTCTATTACTACCCTGTGATTAGTTACACCTCGCCAAATTAAGGACTGTGAATTAATTAAGTCACTCATTTTATAAAGTAATCTTGCTTTTCTATGAGCAAGCATCATTCCTGAATGGGACAGTTATTTAATTCACGTCCCCAAAAGCAGAGATTGCATTGAAATCAATGCTAAGATGTTTCGGGTTGTTTATTACCTGCCACCCTTTGAAAAGCGGATGCGAAACGTCGTACCTTTTTTTGTTGAAACCGATAAGCTTCCCTCGATCTGATTGATGAGCAAATTGACCAATTGCAAACCCATTGAGTCAGTTTTTTCAATATCGAAATCCATAGGCAAGCCCACGCCGCTATCAGCCACTGTCAGTTCGATCCAACCATCTTCAACCAGCATGAGTGAAACCACGATCTCACCGGATATACCATTGGGAAAGGCGTGTTTGAACGCGTTGGTAATCAGCTCGTTGAGGATGAGACCGGTGGGGATTGCTTTGGTAACATCGAGTATGATGTCGTTAGCCTGGGTTTTCAAGCAGATTTTCCTTTTGAAGCTGTGAGTTTTAATTAGCTGGCTGGTCAGAGTTTGCAGATAGGTTTTCATGTCGACTTGCGAGTAGTCCTGCGACTGATACAGGGTGTGATGCACATGCGCCATCGCCATAATTCGATCACGGCTGTTTTTGAATGCCTTGACGGCTTCATCAGTGGTGCTGATCTTTTTTGCCTGCATGTTGAGCAGACTGCAGATCACATTAAGATTATTATTAACCCGGTGATGCACCTCTCTAATCAATACCTCCTTAAGCTGAAGATCTTTTTTGATCTGTGCTTCCGCAAGTTTTTGTTTGGTGATGTCACGGATGATGGCAAAAGTCGCCGGCGCTCCATTATAATCAATAATTTCATATTTGATGTCCACAACAATTTCAGTTCCATCTTTTTTTAACATGGTAGTTTCGAATTGATGAGGCTCCGGCTCACCGGCTTCTCTTCTTTTATGTCGTTGGTAGAGTTGCTCCAACGCCTGCTCAGAATAGATCGAACTGAAAGGTAGATTTTCTAACTCTTCGAGTGTATATCCCAGCATTTTAGCAAATTGGGGATTGGAGAAGATGATCCGGTCATGTTGGGTGATTTCAATACCGTCGTGGGCATTTTCGACGATCAAGCGGTGTTTCTCCTCACTTTTCCTCAGCTCTTCCTCTGTTTGCTTTTTTTCATATCTTAAAGCCGCTTCTTTCAGCTCACGTTTTACCGCGGGTACCAGCCGTGACATGTTGTCCTTCATGATATAATCATGTGCGCCGGCTTTCATGGCAGCGACTGCCACATCCTCACCAATAGTGCCGGATATCAGGATAAAGGGAAGGTCCTGATCTTTTTCATGCACCAGCCGCAGAGCCTCCATTCCGCTGAAGCGCGGCATGGCATAGTCCGAGATAACGATATCCCAGCTCTCTTTTTCCAGTGCATTACGCATTGCTTCCGGTGTTTCCACCAGTTTCCAGTCAACCTTAAACCCTCCCTGTTCTAACATAATTATGAGCATTTCTGCATCATCTTTAGAATCTTCAATGACCAGTAGACGAATTGATGCGTTCATTTTTTTACTCCCCCTTCGGTAACGGTTCGTTAATAACGAGCCAATATAGACCAAGATTGCGTACGACTTCTGAAAATTGTTCAAAATTCACCGGCTTACGGATGAAGCTGTTTGCGTGTAATTTGTATCCATTGAGAATGTCCTGTTCCTCTCTGGAAGATGTGAGAATGACTACTGGCAGATATTGGGTGTTTGGGTTCTCCCGCATTCGCTTCAACAACTCAAGACCATCAATTTTGGGTAGTTTCAAATCCAGCAAAACCACCGCTGGATCTTCATTCGCGGGACGGTCGGCGTACTTTCCCTTACGAAAAAGGAAGTCCAGCGCCTGTTCTCCATCGCGCACCACCTCAACCTGATTGGCGATGTGATGCTCTTCCAATGCATGTAGCGTCAACTCGATATCATCGGGATTGTCCTCAACCAGGAGGATAGACCGTTTGGTTATTTTGTCCATCTTTGGCTCCTTTATTTTTAAATTTCAAACTTCAAATCACAAAATAGACCGTCGCTCCCTTGCCGCTGCCATCACTTTCCGCCCAGACACGCCCGCCGTGTCGGCTGATGATGCGGCGTACATTTGCCAGTCCGATGCCGGTTCCGGGAAACTCCTCTGCTGAGTGCAGCCGCTGGAAAGGCGTAAACAGCTTGTCAGCGTAATTCGGATCAAAGCCGGCGCCGTTATCGTTGATAAAAAATTGCTGTTCTCGATTTTTTTCGACCACTCCAAATACGATTTTAGCCTTTTTACGTTGTTTGGTAAATTTCCAGGCATTACCCAGCAAGTTTTCCATGACGGTCTTCAATAATTGGGCGTCGCCGGTAACGGTTTTTCCGTCCACAATGTCTGTTTCAACATCACGATCTGGATCCTGCTCCCGCAGTTCGGCGATCACTTCTTCCGCCAGTTTGCTCAAGTTTAACGGCTCCCATTTCATTGTTTTGCGCGCAGTTCGTGAAAGCGCCAACAGATCATCAATAAGCCGTCCCATACGCTGGCTTGCAGCGCGCACCCGCTCAAGATAATGCAAACCCTTTTCATCCAGTTTGTCGGCATAGCCTTCCTGCAGAAAGCGGCTGAAACCGTCGATGGAGCGCAGCGGCGCCCGCAGATCGTGGGAAACCGAATACGAGAAACTCTCCAATTCTTTATTGGTGGTTTCCAGTTCCAGCCGGCGTTTTTTAAGCTCTTCGCTCACTTTATTTAAATCTTCTACCATGTAAAGCAGTGCTTTCTGGCTTTTATCGAGCTTTTCGATTTTTTCATGCAGATCTTCAGTTCTCGCTTTCACAAGCTCTTCCAATTGTTCCCGGTATTTTGCCAATTGTTCTTCGGCCCGCTTGCGTTCGGTAATGTCGCTAATAAATCCTTCAAGACCTTGTAATTCGCCGTCAGCAGAAAATACACCCTGTCCCCGTTCCCAGACCCATTTGACAACCTTGTCCCGAGCAATGATTCGATACTCTATGGTATAAGCGGATTGGGTTTTAAGCGCAGCCTGTACAGCATCCCAAACATATTGTTGGTCTTCGGGATGAATGAGCTCATTGTAGGAAATGACTTTATTTTCAATCAATTCGCCCGGCAAGTAACCGGTCAGCCCAAACAATCCCTGGCTGACAAATTTCATGGTCCAGTCCCGGTCATTTAAACAGAAATAGACCATGCCCTGCAGATTGCTCATCAGTGTCGATAATTTGCGTTCACTCTCCCGCAGCGTTTTCTGCGCCTCGCGCTCTTCAGTCTGATCACGAAAAACCAGCACCACCCCTACAATTTTCCCGTTTTCATCTTTAATGGGCGCGCCGCTGTCGGCAATGGGGTTCTCTTTCCCATCTCTGGAAATGAGCAGCGTGTGGTTGGCAAGCCCGACAACCACCCCCTCCTTTAAAACTCGTTCCACCGGGCTTTCGACTGGGTTGTGTGTTTCTTCGTTGACAATCCGGAAAACTTTGGAGAGAGCTTTTCCCGTGGCGCTGGGTTCACGCCAGCCGGTTAGCTTTTCAGCCACCGGGTTGAGATATTTAATTCTGCCCAATATGTCGGTGGTAATCACCGCGTCGCCGATGCTGTAAAGCGTGGTTTTAAATTCTTGATGGGATTGCCATAAGCGGCGGTATATATTGCGCTGACGGGAGCTGTACACAAACGACAATCCGGCGCTGATAGTCCCAATAACCAGAATGGTAAATATGATCAGGTAAAAAATTTCAACGTAAAATTCCCGAAAGAGCTCGCTTTTATCGATCTTGCTGATCATGTACCAGGGAGTATTGGGCACAGGGCGGATATCTGCCAGCACGTCTTTAGCGAGGTAATCTTTTCCGCCCCAGATTCCTTGATAGCCCAATATGGCTTGTACTGCAGGAACCTCCTTTGCAGTTAGTGGGAAGCGCAGCTTCAGCGCCGTATCTGTAAGGTGACGCAGATTATTCAAGAAGAGCACGCTGTCGCCTTCCTGGCGAACGATCAATGTTTCGGCTGTTTTGTTGGGCGTGGGCCAGGATTGCATCAGCGGAAAGACAAATTCTTCCGGCGATGATCGAAGGATTAAAACAGCTATCAACCGGTTTCCCGCATTTAGCAACGGCGCGATCACATCGTAATGGATTTTATTTTCCAAATTGCAATAATAGAAATCGCTGTGGGTGATTTGCCCATTGTCTACTGCGGCTTTGATTTTTTTGTTGGTCAAACTATCAAAATGTACCAAATTATCGTCGGACGAAAGCAGCAGTTTGCTATCAACCGATGATAATACGATACTTTCATAATTATACGCCTGTTGAACCATTTTAAGGTCTTCCAGAATAGCTGCTGATAGTTTAACATTATCGCGATCTCTCAACCATTGATCCAGGCGGAGCAGAAAAAAACGTCGCTGCGACATTACTGCTGCATCAGCGGAACGTTCCTGTCGCCAACGCATTAGTTGATTCAACTTTAAATGGGCAATTGCTTGCAGTTCCTCCTGTTTGCTCTGCCGCAAGTTTTTGGTTTGATAGCGATAATACAGGTAGCTGGTGAATATGGTTAGCAAACTGAGTACGACTATTAACGCAACAATGTGAGATTTTTTGCTGAGGAAAGCTTGGTTCATCATAAAGGCAATCCTGTTTTTACGTTGTTAAAACATGCTGCAATGGTCCTGAAGTATTTTTACAATTTCAATATGCAAGCATCCAGGTTTAACACCGATAATGTTAACCTATATTTTATTTAATTGTATCGGAATTTGGAAGTTTTCGCAGAAAAAAAGTACCGCAGCTTTCGCAGATGACAGAAATTTTTATCTGTGAAATCATCTGTGAAATCGGCGAAAATGTGGTTGCTTTTCTATAATTAATTCGCGAAGCTATGTTCTTAGTTCGCTTATATTTTCTGCATAATTAGATTCTGTATGAAATTATTGTCATGATGACGTCAAATATTCATGGATCGAGCGGGCAGCGATTCTGCCGGCGCCCATCGCCAAAATAACTGTTGCCGCGCCAGAGACCACGTCGCCGCCTGCCCAGACCCGATCCAATGAGGTTTTCCCGGTCTGTTCATCGGCTTTGATATTGCCCCACTTGCCGACTTCCAACCCGGGTGTGGTTTCCGGGATCAACGGATTGGGACTGTTGCCGATGGCGCAGACCACGGCGTCCATCGGAATGATGTAGTTCGAATTTTCTATCGGAACCGGTCTCCTTCTGCCAGAGGCGTCGGGTTCTCCGAGTTCCATTTTAAGGCATTCGATCTGTTTGACCCAGCCATTTTCATCGCCGATATAGCGCAGCGGCAGGGTGAGATAGTTAAAAATCACCCCCTCTTCTTCGGCGTTTTCGATCTCCTCTTCACGAGCCGGCATCTCCTGTCGTGATCTGCGGTAAATGATCTGTACTTCTTCAGCACCCAGCCGCAGCGCGGTGCGGGCGCAATCCATTGCCACATTGCCGCCGCCGATGACTGCCACCCGTTGATGGTTTTTGATGGGGGTGTCAAATTGAGGAAATAGATAGCCTTTCATTAAATTCATCCGGGTGAGATATTCGTTGGCGGAATAGACTCCGTTCAAATTTTCGCCAGGGATCTGCATGAACCAGGGAAGGCCAGCGCCCGAACCCACAAAAATCGCGTCATACTCTTTCAGCAAGCTCTCCACGGTGCGTGTTTTTCCCACAACAAAGTCGGTCTTGATTTCAACGCCGAGTTTTTGCAGGTAGTCCACCTCTCGTTTCACAATCGCCTTGGGGAGACGAAATTCCGGGATTCCATATATGAGTACGCCGCCCATTTCGTGCAGCGCTTCAAAAATGGTTACATCATGCCCCAACTTGATCAAATCTCCGGCGACTGTCAGCCCGGCAGGACCACCGCCGACAACGGCGACTTTTTTCCCGGTTTTGGCAGGCATCGCTGGAATCTCCGGCTCTCCTTGTGTCGCTTCCCAATCCGCAAGGAAACGCTCCAGTCTGCCGATCGCTACCGGCGCCCCTTTTTTATGAAGAATGCAGCCCTTTTCACATTGCTCTTCCTGAGGGCAAACCCTGCCGCACACTGCCGGCAGCAGGTTCTTGTCCTTGAGAACGCGAACGCCGCCGGCGAAATCATTTTCAGCAATTCCTTTGATGAAGCCGGGAATGTCGATCTCCACCGGACACAAGGGAACGCAGAGCGGCTTTTTACATTGAAGGCATCGAACGGCTTCAGCAATGGCAGTGGCTTCCGGATAACCGAGGGGGACTTCATCAAAATTCTGCCGACGAACTTCGGGCGCCTGCTTGGGCATGTCCCGGCGGCTGAGATCCAGCTTCTTTTTTGGTTGATCTGACATGAACTTTTCCTTATCTGTAGTTGGGTTTGGTATTTGTGCATTGACAACTTTCAAAAAGAGCAGCAGTTACCATATTAACGGAGTTTATTCCAAATTCAAATGTTCCGCCAAAATCTTCTCCGCATGTTCCTCACAGCGGCTGGTCTGTAAAGGAACCGATTCCTCGTTGAAGTACATTTTTCTCCGCTGAGCCAGCTCTTCCCAATTCACTTCGTGGCCGTCAAAATCAGGACCATGAACACAGGCGAAGCGGGTGGTTTCACCCAGTGAAACCCGGCACACACCGCACATTCCGGTGCCATCGATCATAATCGGCGCCAGACTGACAATGGTTTTTATTTCCAGCGGTCTGGTGACGTCGGAGCTGAGTTTGACCAGCAGTGAACAGCCATTGACGATCACCCGATCCACCTTGCTGCCAACCGACTGGATAATCTGAGGCAGCCTTCGCACATGACCTTTGTAGCCTTTTGTCCCGTCGCGGGTAATATAGAGCAATTGATCCGAAACCTGCTTCAGTTTGTCTTCCCAATAAAAAAGATAATTGCTGCGCGCTTCGATTACGCTAATTACCCGGTTACCCAGCTCTTTCAAAGCTCTGGCAATGGGGAATATACTGCCAATGCCGTAACATCCGCCAACACAGAGTACGGTGCCAAAGTTTTCGATTTCGGTTTTGATGCCCAAAGGACCAACGACAGTGGGAATCTGCATTCCCGGTTTCAGCGCTGCCAATTTGCCTGTGGTGACGCCGACATTCATAAAAATAACGCTCAAAGTTCCCGCTTCCAAATCCCAGTCGGAAATGGACAGCGGTATTCTTTCACCATCTTGTTCGGCGCGCAGGATCACAAATTGTCCCGGCTGAATTTCGGGAACAATTTCCGGCGCCTCCAATGTCAACAGATGCAAATTGGGGACGATCATGTTACTTTCGATTACGTTAAACATCTTTTCTCCTGATTTTGACCGGATGTGGATTGGGATTAAAAGGCTGAAAACGTTGCTGTATGATCTGAACCGAACCGGACTGTAAATTATCCGACAACCGAACCGGAAATGATTTTTCAAATAAATCTGAAGACACCAGAACCTGGTCACCGTCAACCACGCCGATTTTGCGGGCGTCGCTTCCATTGATCAACAGACTATCCTCGGCAATGAGTTTTTTAAAGCCCTCAGCTTTGTCGGCGATGGGGATGCCGCGATATTGATGTTCTGAATTGAAAATTGTTAACACAAAAAACGATTGCCCGTCAGTTTCAGAGAGCTGTGAGCTGCGCTCTGGTTCAAGTTGGAGTTTGATGTGTTTCGGAAGTACCACCGGCTTGCGGTCAAATTTCTTGAACCTTTCAATGAAGCGGGCAATTTCTTGTTGGATTTGTTGGTGATTTTTATAATCAAACCCGGTTGCGCCCATTTTTCGGGCAATCTGGCATAACAGTTGCCAGTCCGGCTGGGCATCGCCAGGGGGCGGCGCTGTTCGCTGAACGCGTTGAACCCGACCCGCGCCGTTAATAAAAGTACCGTCGATTTCAGTGAATGCTGCTGCCGGCAGTATCAAATTGGGGGGCGCACCGTGCTCCGGCGGATAGATATTTTGATAAATCACAAAATCACCAATCGGCTCGTCAATCGGCGGCAGCTCGCCAACGAGGTACACAACTTTTAATTTTTTCCCGGTAAAAATTTTATTGAGATTCCAATCGGTTGTAAAGTCCTGAATTGTCATTCCCCAAATATCACTGATTTTTTTTCGATTGTCTGGCTCATCGCTGAAAATACCACCAGGCAATAATTCCGGATAGGCGCCCATGAGCAGGCTTCCGTGGAGGTTGTTCTGTGCGGGAAGCGGTACAATAGCGCTGCCGATGGTTTCTGCGATGCGCAGCGTTTGTTGCATGATTTCAGCGCTGTTACTGTAGGGCAAAAATTCTCCGCCCATTAAAATCAACGGATTTTTTGCAGCATTCAGCAGGTCCGCTGCCTGCGCCAGTCGACTGGTGATTGGCTCATGTTTTTCCAACAACGCGTTGCTGAGCTGGCTGATGCTGTCGAGGATTTCAGTTGTGTGTGGTCGAATCCAAAGCTCGGCGTTTAGCGCCAGACTGTGATCGTTGGGATGAATGGTGATGATTTTGGCACCACGCGCGATCGCCTTTCGGATTTGAACCCCAACCACGGATCGACCAAAACGCATGTCGAGCCCCAGGCATAAAATAACATCGGATTGCCCGATTTCCGATAATGCAGTGGTTCTCTTCATTAAATCGAGATAGTCGTTAAAACCATTACCGTAAAATAACCGCGCAGAGCTGTCAATATGGTGCGAGTTCATAACGGTGCGCACAAATTTTTGTGCGATAAACAGGTCTTCGTTGCTGCAGTTGGGCGAGATGACCATGGCGAAATCTTCCGGGGGGCAATTTTTTAACTGTTCAGCAGCGATTGCGATTGCGTCTTCAATGGGTATTTGAAGTCGGTTGCCGTCCTGATATTTGGATGCTTTTGTGATTCGTTGGTGATGATTTACCAGCTCGTTGACGCAAAATCGTCCCTTAACGCATAACTGCCCGTGATTGACGAATTCGTCATCGACCGGGATGGTAGCTACCGCTTTATCATTTCTAATAAGAACCTGCAATTGACATCCGACGCCACACAAAGCGCAGGTGGTTTGAATTTCCGCTTCGGCGACTCCGTTCCACTTGTTGGACTTTTCGGCAAGGGCGCCGGTGGGGCAGACGGAAACGCAGGCGCCGCAGAATTCACAACCGGATTCGAGATGACTTCTGCCAAACGCTGGTCCGATCACGGTGGAACGTCCCCGTTGAGTAAACGCCAGTACGTTAGCCAGCCGCACCTCCTGGCACACCCGCACGCATCTGCCGCAATAAATGCACAAATTGTAATCGCGATCATAGAACGGATCGTATTTCTCCACCGACAATCCGCGGTAATAGACCGGATGATTGATGTCTTTTATTTCCAACCAGCTCACCACTTTTTCCAGTTCACATTTGTCATCGTTGGGACAATATCGGCAGCCGGTGGTCACGCCGGCTTTTCGAATAGTGGGCATGTATTGCCGGCAGAGTTCGCTTTCCTCGCAGATCAGGCAACTGGAAGTGTGCTCGCTTAGAATCAGCTCCATGATCTCGCGTCGCTCTTTCTGAATCTGATCGGTGTGGGTTCGGATTACCATACCGTCCTCCACCGGCGTTGTGCAGGCGGTTAAAAAACGGCGCGCGCCTTCCACTTCCACCAGGCACATACGGCAGCCGCCGTAGGGGGTTAGTTCCTTATGGGCGCACAGGGTCGGAATGTAGATGTTATTTTGCTCGGCGGCTTTTAAGATGGTTAATCCTTTTTCAACAGTAAATGGATGATTATCGATTCGAATGCTGACTGTATTATTGGACGTCATTGAGTACCTCAAACCAGGGTTAATGTAATTGTTCGAATTCTATTTG
>DSAU01000027.1 GCA_011046315.1 bacterium | reverse complement strand
GGTATAATATTTCCGGATGACGACAGATAGTCATCGGATTTCTGATTGCAATGCTGAACTCGTCCATTAGCGACAGGGAGACAGGAAATGATGCATATTAAGTTTAACCCATTGCTTTTCATAGGCGCATTAGGTTCATTAATTTGGGGGCTGTTTTTTGGGATTCAATTGTATAGTTCA
The DNA here is from genome assembly GCA_011046315.1 of bacterium. Classification (GTDB taxonomy): domain Bacteria; phylum Zhuqueibacterota; class Zhuqueibacteria; order Thermofontimicrobiales; family Thermofontimicrobiaceae; genus Kaytiofontadaptatus. The sequence goes on along the minus strand of DSAU01000027.1, from coordinate 9,739 downwards.
TTTGGCGCAAATCAGAATATCTATTGGACGCCACGGACAATGCCCTTGCAAATCGATGAAACTAAACAATCCTTTGAGTTATTCATTGGCGGCAAATCCATACACGAACACTTATCGGATAAAACACTTCTGTTTGAAAGTACCGGCAATCTAAACATCGTTTCATCCGCTAATATTGACATCCGTTTAAACAACTGGCATAGGGTAAAATCCTCTTTTCTGACACATGCGCTATGGTCTGGTATGATTTTCAGTTCCTGTTTTACATTATTCGTGGTCGGCCTGTTTCAGGCTCTATCAACTAAACACAGGAATCGCCAACAGGACGGGCTACCATAACCGTAATGTTAGCTGCCCGGGAGTCTTCGATGTTGGAGGAAGAAATTAATACTCAATCTTCGGGAGCAAGCTTAGCAGGAACACTTTGCTGCCAGCAGCGAATGGCAATATGCTACCTTGATGTGCTCACCCAGGTCGAGGGCGCGGCGACTGAAAAGGTGTTTATATTATCGTTTCAGGTAATCTCCAATCAGCAAATTATTTTAGTGTAGCAAATTTTTGGCTTGACATTTTCGCAAATATTTTATATAATTCTTCTGCTGGGCTTGTTGGGGTCGATACCCTTTAAAGCCAGTGTTGCGTTGTAGTTCCCGAGAAACTGTTGCTTTATGAACGCCGATTTGTTGGGCAATTTGACAAAGAGCTAACCCAATTTTAAGATAAGCTTTAATCGCAACACGTTGTTCAAAGGTCAAATGTTTATAACGCATAAGTGCTCCTGTTGATTTTTTTTGCCCGTAACTCAATTAATGCTACGCATTAATTGAGTTAGATGTTTATCCCCCCCTTAACGGTTGCACTTATTACTTGAACTCACGGTTTAAAAAACTGGAGTAAAAAGTGTTAAAAGTAGATGAACTGAAATCCGCAATTGAAGCTCTCCCTGAGAACGAATATGTAGAATTACGTCGATGGTTTTCAGAAAAGGATTGGCAGGATTGGGATGAACAAATCGAGGCAGACTCAAATTCAGGGAAATTAGATTTTCTCATCAAAGAAGCTAATGACCAAAAGAAGAGCGGGAAACTCAAGGGATTTGATTAATGCACCGGACTACAGAGCGTTTCTGGAATTGCTTTAAAAAACTTCCCACTTCAATTAAAAATTTAGCAAAAGAAAATTTTAAGCTTCTCAGATTAAATCCGCGACACCCGTCACTGCATTTTAAAAAGGTGGGTAAATTTTGATCAGCAAGAGTTGGCCTCACTTATAGAGCGCTGGCAATCAAAGATGGTCACGATTGTATATGGGTTTGGATTGGCACTCACGATGAGTACGAACAAATGATTGAAGAAAACTAAAAACTGTTGAGCACAATCACATTGGTTGCAGCGTTTGTGCCAAATTTCGGTGCTAACTTTACCCTCAACCGGACAAGCTCCGTATTGCATGATTTTCAACGTTCTGCGTTCTAATGACGTTTTTTTTTAATCGAAATTATGTGCTCTTTAACCGCTTGCCGTTTAGGGTTTGTGTTATAGTGCGACTCGAAGTTGATAATTAAACTTGATATATTGCTATCAGTACCCCAGGATGTGGTAATGTACCGAAACGGGTAAAAACTCATTAGTCCCACAGTTGCGGGAAAAATTGTCACCTAAGCTTATGAGGCTGAATCCGGTAGAAAACGCCGATAGCCTAAATGATCATTAAGGAAAGAGGTTCATGACAGGACATGAGAATTTCAGGCGGGCAATTGAATTCAAAGGACCGGCCTATATCCCGTGCACGATCGAGGTGAATCTCGACTGGCTGCACGACAAGGATGAAGCCAAACGCGCGCAGGTACGCGAGCTGGCTGCTCGATTCCCCAACGACATACTCGGCTGGGTCGATTCGGCGAAAAACCTTACCGAACCGGTACGCCAAGATGGGGTAACGCGATGGACAGACGAGTGGCATACCGGATGGGAGGATGACGGGCACGGGGCAAAACCGGAATCCTATCCATTGGAAGGCGGTTACGAGGCGTTGGCAGGCTACGTCTTTCTTGATCCTCATCTGCCCGGCCGGTTTGACGCTGCCGACGAGCGATTGAAGCAGCGCGGCGAACGCTACGTTCAGTCCGTAGTCTGGTTCACGCTCTTCGAGCGGCTGTGGATGCTGCGTGGATTCGATAACATGTTGATGGATCCATACATGGACAGGGACAACTTCAGTCGATTGCGCGACCGGATCGTTGAGTACAATCTGGCCATCATCGATCAGTGGGTGAAACGCAAGGTGAGCGCTGTTTTCTTCTCGGACGACTGGGGATGTCAGCGCGGCCTGCTAATGAATCCCGACGACTGGCGGCGCTTCTACAAGCCTTCGTATCAGCGGATGTTCGAGCTCGTCCGCGCCGGCGGCGCACATGTCTGGATGCACCTGTGCGGAAACATCACCGCCATCCTTCCCGACCTGATCGATATCGGTCTCAATGTCCTGAACCCGGTACAACCCCAGGCGATGGACATCAGGCAGCTCGCCCGGGAGTTTGGCGGCCAGGTCTGCTTCAATGGCGGCGTGGACGTGCAAGGAACACTCGTGCGCGGCACACCAGAAGATGTGAGGCGCGAAGTCCATGAACTTGTGGCGCTTTTCGGGAAGTTCAATGGCGGCTACATCGGCGGGACAAGCCATTCGGTTATGCCGGAAACGCCGCTGGACAACGTAATTGCCATGTATGCGGCGTTTTCTGAATATCTCGTCTGCCAACCAGCAGGCGCAGGTGACGTTTTGCAGCGCGCCTGACCTGCGCCGAACCCCGCAGTGAACAACTACGACATGGAGATAGAAATGCAAATAAAAAAGTGGCTTTGTTACAACGATCTTGTATGGACAGAGTCTATCATTACCTCTCCCGCCGACTATGCGGATCTGACTGATTATTACACACACATCATCAAAGAAATATCTGGGATTAAAGCCAAGACATTGCTTCATTTAGGCTGCGGAGCCGGTAGCAATGATTACACCTTCAAGAAATACTTCAAGGTGACTGGAGTAGACATTAGTGAAGGGATGCTCGAACTTGAGAGAAAGATCAATCCGGATGTCACTTATCTGTATGGAGACATGCGAAGCGTTGACTTAGGGGAGCGCTTTGATATTGTAGCTATACCCGAGTCAATCGATTATATGGAGACATTGCCTGAGCTTCAGAGTACGATCGCCGCAGCTTGTAAGCATCTGAATCCAGGCGGTGTACTCCTGATCGTCGCAAAAACTCGTGAAGAGTTCAGGGAAAACAACTTTTGTTATACCGGTGCGAAAGAAGGCGTGGAGGTTACCATATTCGAAAACAACTACATCCCCAAACAAGATCCTTCAACCTACGAAGCAACCCTTGTCTACCTGATCAGGCAAGAAGGCAAGTTGAGTATTCATACCGATCGCCATAAGTTGGGCCTTTTTTCACTACCGGAATGGCTTTCTCTCTTTGACGAATCAGGCCTGAAAGTAAAACAGATAAAGTTGGAGGGGGTCTACGATCGATTTATTCTGGGTGATGGGGAATACCCGATGCAGTTGTTCGTTGGGATCAAGCAAAAATGAGTGTGGAGCATATGTTACATATATTGTGCGCCAATATTTCTGGCGTGGTGAGAGCAAGGATTAGTATCGAGTCTTATGTCAATTGCAAAAAAAAATCGAAGTTGGAACAGAATACAAACTGATCCACATATATTTTATTTTCATGCCGCTCAACGGAGCAGTAGCATTCTTCGGCTGGTGCAATAGTTGTCGACTTTAAGTCGGTATAAATAAATCCCGGAATCCACATCCCTTCCGAACCGATCCTTTCCATCCCATACCACAGTTTTTTCTCCACCGCTCTGTTTTTCGCTCATTAGTGTACGCACATCCTCCCCCAGCAAGTTATAAATTTTTAGCAGCACCTGACTTGTTTTTGGCAAATGGTAGCGGATAGTCGTCGTGGGGTTGAAGGGATTCGGGTAGTTCTGATAAAGAACAAATTCTTGCTGCATTTCAAAATCATCAACTATACCGGTTGTTGGACTTGCCTGTTGATAGATATTATAATCCCAGCCCGGTAGCGTAATGCTGGCTCCCTGGTAAAATGAGACCGTATCATTTGTAAATACATCCGTGTAACTGCCACAAAACAGTGTATCCAGCAGGGTTGCGCCATTATATCCCGGGGAAAAATTAAAAACCGCAAATATTTTATCATTTTCCTTTTCTCTGACAAAAGCAAAAATCGTCTGATCATTCGTGGTATTGACACGCTGAAATTGCCCGCCATTGCTGCCATTCCACAATGCTTTGTTTTCTTTTTTAAGCTGAAGCAATGTGCTATACATGTCGGCGAACGGGTGCGGCTGCCAGGGGATCTGATCCTTGTCGAAGAACCGCAGCCGTTTGTTTAAGCCGGCTTCTTGCCCGCTGTAGATTAGAGGCATTCCGTTCATTGTTGCAGTTAACACTGCGAATGGTTCCGCGGCATCACCAAATTGTTCAAACACGGTTCCGTGCCAGGAGTTCTCGTCATGATTGGAGGTAAAATACATCCGGTAATGATTGCTGGAATAAGAATTCAGTTCATTTGTAATATAGCGATCGAGCTCGGCTGCATTGCTGGTCCCGTTGGTAATCCGTTTCAAAACCCCATTTCCGAAGCCGTGCAATCCCCATGCGTAAGTCATATCAAACCCAACGGATTGATATTGTGGACCGTCATCTTCGGCAAGCATAAAAATTTCCGGTTTAACATTCTTCAAAGTAGTGATAGCTGCTGACCAGAAATCCAGGGGCATAAAGCTAACCGCATCGCAACGGAAACCATCGATGTCGGCTTCATCAATCCAATAAGTCATAGCTTGAATCATATAATCCCACACGCCCTGCTTACTGTAATCCAATTGAATAACATCCGTCCAATTGGTACCGAATGGCGGTACAAAATTGCCGTTGCTATCGGTTACATACCATTCCGGGTGTGTTTTCGTAAGCGGATTATCCCAGGCGGTGTGATTGCCAACCCAATCCAGAATGACATACATGCCTCTGGCGTGGATAGCATCGACCAGTGCTTTAAAATCATTTAAAGCGCCGAATTCAGGATTGATATCCAGATAATCCCTTACCGAATAATAACTACCGAGAGAGCCCAAACGATTTTGTACGCCAATGGGATGAATAGGCATAAACCAAACAATGCCGACACCCAAATCTTGCAGGCGGTTCAAATGGGCTGCAAACTCAGCAAAGGTTCCTGAAGCGGTGTATTGGCGCAGATTCACTTCGTAAATGTTCAGATTATAACTCCAACTCTCATGATCCTGTGAATTCGAAGGAGTGGGAATTAAAACAACTACAAACAAAATGAGTAAAAATAATTTACAGAAGTTTAAAATATTTCCTGATAGTTTTCTTTTTAACATATTATCCCTTTTTCAAATTTCAAATTATTTTACAGCTATCCTATAGCCTGCAGATGTGTTATGCTATTACCCATGTCAGGATGAGCAAAAAGATCTCAAAGTTTTCCGCCATCAAACAACCGAGCCCTGGACGGTTGGAGTCGTCAACCCAAAGGTTTTACGAATTTCATAATCAACCTCAGTGAGCGGCTTCGTTGGCAAAAATGTCTAAAGTCTGTTAACAATTTGAAGCTATTGTTCCTCACTCCAACAGCACCATCTTCTTAACCGCAGAAAAATCCTTCATGCGGATGCGGTAGAAATACAATCCGGTTGCCAGATTGCCCGCATTAAAATTGACTTTGTAAACACCCGGCTGCTGGAAGTCGTTTACCAACGCTACCACCTCTCTGCCGGCAACGTCAAAAACTTCAAGCCGAACCTGACACGCCTGCCGGACGCCGTATTCAATGGTCGTTTCCGGGTTAAACGGATTGGGATAATTCTGCGATAACTGGGAAGCTGTGGGAATGATATCGGTCGCTGATTTTTCCACAACAGCCGTACTCAAATCGGCAATTAATTTGGTCAATACCGAAAAACCATTGGCTTGATAGACCGGGGGATGACCGGCCTGGAAACCGATTGTTGCTGCAAACTCAGTATTCGAAGCCTTATGCCAGACTCGAATCCGAAACGTATCTTCGGCAGCAAAGCCATCGACCTGACCTGTCTGGCTGTTATCACCCCAGACGGTAAGAGCTTTGTTTGCGCCTTCCCAGCTAATGGCGCCGCAGCATAACCCATCGCTGGTAAAAACACCAATTTCATCGCCGGTTTCTAATGGACGACCATCTGAATAACCGGGATTTATATCTGCTGGTATGACCAGGGTGGCATTTTCACCGGTATTGGCAATAAAGCTAAAATGTTCAAGCGTGGGTGAGCTTATTGTTGTGTCATTTGTAACGAAACCTGTTGGATACACCAGCGTACCAGCAGTTTGCAGATACAAAAAATATCCCTGACCTTGCAGCATGGCGCCGATGTCATTGATAGCATACGCTGGAATATAAGTTTGACCCTGGTTGTTCTTTGCGATGATCAATTGACTGCTAATTGTTGCCAGCGCGGTTTCGACATCAATCGCTACCGTGGGCAGATAACTGACCAAACTCCGGCCGGCTGGAAGATTGATCGGTGTATCGGCAGCAAGTGGAGCGCCAGATACATCCAGCGGTGTTGCCTCAGTAAAATAGGCTTGATAGCCGGCATCATAAGTCATTTCATTGATATCATTGATTTCATAAGCCGGAATAAAAGTCTGTCCCGCGTCATTTTTCACCAGCACCAGCATGCTGACCACCGGGCTCATTACCGAGGCAATATTGGGATCATCCGGTACCACATTGATCGAAAACATGTTCCAACCGGTAGCAAAATTTAATGTAATCGAACGCTGAGAGATCACATCGAATTGATTCAGCACCATAAATGCATTGCTCGCATAGTTGCCGGTTCCCTGGCTATAATCCACCTGAACAGTATCCCATTCCTGCGCTTCGCTGATCCGATAGACCCGGTAGTTAATGTTCTCGCCGGTCTGGAATCCATCTATTTCTGGTGTTTGATCATTATCGCCCCAGGCAGTAATCGCAATGTTTGCTCCCTGCCACTGTTTCCAGCCACAGCAGAGTCCGGCAGGCGTGAACACACCAATATAGTCGTCATTTTGCAGCGGCACGCCATCAATATTGGGATTGGCAGTGGTGGGCAAAACAATGGTGGCGCTGTTGCCGGTGTTGGCGGTAAAATTCCAATTGTCTGGCAGCAAAACTGCGCCCGTCACTGTAACGTAAATCGGTCGGCTGTACAGTGTTAATGCCGTGGCAAGGGTGTTGGTTATTTTACAGACGTAAGACCCTTGATCCGCAGACGCTGCCGAATCGATCGTATACGAATTGCTATTGGCGCCCGGGATAGCGACGTCATTCTTCATCCATTGATATTGATTTGCGGCGCCGCCGACAGCTAGCGAAATGGTCAAGCTGGCGCCGTGATCGATGCTGGTGTCCTGCCGCACACCCACGCTATCCTGTGGGGAATAGATAAAATTGGCAACAAATAAATTCGGCTCAATATCTTCGAAGGTAAATTTATTGTTCTGAATCCGGAGGTCAACCAGGCTGGTGGCGGGAGAGAGATCAGGAAGATCAGTCAATTGATTATCATTGATATACAAATTTTTTAATTGAGCTAAATTTGTAAATTCACTCGGAATTGAGCCTGAAAGTTGATTCCGGCTAAGAATAAGCTGTTGCATATTGGTTAGATTGCCAATTTCAGGAGGAATTGTCCCCACCAGGTTGTTCTGATACAAATCTACCCGGGAAACTCGACCATATTCTACGGTAATCCCATACCAGGTGGAAACCGGTCCGGTCAGCCAGTTGCTGTTATTCGTCCAGTCTGTGCCGTTGGTGCTGTTGTACAGGGCGACCAGCGCCAGAGAGTCCTGCTCCAGAACTTGCGCGGTATCATCAGCAATGTCCACCAGGTAATTATCGGAAAATTCAGACGTGTTCCCCAGCTCATCGGTAGCAGTGGCCGTCACATAAGGACCCATAACCGCTTCATCCCAGCGGAATGCGCCGCTGGCATCGGCAGCGACGAAGCCGAGATACATCCGTCCATCGCTAGATGAATCGGCAAAGATTTCCACCGTGGCATTGGGGGGAGCGCTGCCTTCGAGCGGATTGACGCGGGCGATCACTGGCGCCGGCAATTCCATATTTCCGCCATTAGAAAGCAAAATACCTTCCCATTTGTTATTGAAAATCGAATTTTGGGTAATGCGATTATAAAATGTGAAATCTCCATGGACAATAACTCCGCGAGCGTTATTGAAACAGATAACGTTACCTGGACCGACGAGATTATGTTGGGCGCCGCTCATAATGGTGACACCATCAGATCCATTGGGAAAAATAGCCTGACCGGTCATATCCGTGCCGATTCGGTTGCCCACAATCTGATTATAATGGGCGTTAAAAATCTTTATGCCGTTCTCATGATTGCCGGATATGACGTTCGCGGCGCCTAGGTCTGCGCCGCCGATTTCATTATTGTCAGAGTTATCCTGGATATAAATCCCTCTCCTGTTGCCCAGGGTATCGGTTCCGGCGGCATTCAGCCCGATGATATTGCCCATGACGGTATTGTACTGTGTGCCATTGCCAGAAATATGAATGCCATGAGACTCATTTCCTGAAATGACGTTGCCCTCGCCAGGGGAGCTGCCGCCAATTCGGTTCCATGATCCCGGCGCGCCCAGCACAATCCCGGTGTTGCCATTGCCAAGAGCCGTCGTCCCGTCGGAATTGGTGCCGATGTAATTGCCGACCACTGCATTGCTGTCACTGAATATGGAAATACCATAAAGATAATTCCCGGAGATTATATTCCGTTCTTGAGGTTCCGTTCCTCCGATGATGTTATGTTTGGCGCCGCCGCCGATGGAAATGCCATAGCCGTTGCCCAGGGTATCGCTGCCATCCGTTGTAACTCCAATGAAATTCCCTATAATCCGGTTATGGTGTCCCACATCGAAATATATTTCTATTCCGATAGTACTGAAGCCGATGATGCTCAATCCGGAGATAACATTCTCTGCAGAGTGGACTAATAATCCAACCCGATAATCTCCCGTAACATTGCTTCCATCCAGCACGATTTTCGGACCGGCCGGATTGGTATCTCCCTGATTTCGAATTTGGGACCAGCCATCGATGATTGTTCCGCCATCCGACAAAGCTGGCAAATTGGTAAGCGGCTTAATCGTCCAGCCCAGACCATCATAGCCATCATCGGACATGGGGATGTTGAAGGTGATGGAATCCGGGCCGAAGTTCAGATTCGCCTGTTCAATCGCCCAGCGCAAGCTCCCTTCGCCGGCATCCGCCGTGGTGGTGACAACCATTGACGCGATGGACCTGGGTGATGAAAATTCTGAGGTGTTGCCAGCACCATCGGTTGCAGTAGCTGTCACATACGGGCCAATCGGGGATCCGGCCCAGAAAAAATCGCCATTACCATCGGAGGTGACACTCGCCTCGTAGATTTTGCCCTCATCGTCCGGGCTGGAGAAAATTTCGATCGTCGCATTGGGCGGCGCGGTGCCGGTGACCGAGCCAATGCTAATGATCACCGGCCGGGGCAAATCATGATTGCCACCATCAGTGAAGATGCCTTTGCGCTCGTTGTGGTAAATACTGTTCTGCGTGATCGTATTCTCGGTGGCATTGCTGCCGACG
>DSAU01000450.1 GCA_011046315.1 bacterium | reverse complement strand
TTATTGATAACCTGAAAAAATGATTTTTACCCTCAAAAAAATTTATCACCAACTAACTTGGAATCCCCGTTTTCTGGCAGTCTGCAAATAAAAATGCCATTGCTTTTTTCGAGGAGCAACGGCATTGTCGTTTCAGCTATAACGTAAAATAATGTTCTTAGTTGCTGCGTTAAATTAAAACTCTCCCTCAATTCCGAGACCGGGTTTATCATTGAGGATGACGCGGCCGCTTTCCACTGCGACGCCGCTGAACGGATCATTGGCGATGAGCAGATTTCCGTCCAAGTCGGCGTAATCGACCAGCGGGCTGAGATGAGCCGCCGCCGCAATCGCACAACTGCTTTCGATCATGCAACCGAGCATCACTTTCATTCCAAGCGATTTCGCCATCCAGACCATGCGCAACGCCTCCTGAATGCCCCCGCTTTTCATCAGTTTGATGTTGATTCCATCGTATGCTTTCGCCAATTTGGGTATATCGGCAGCGCTTTTAACCGCCTCATCAGCGATAATCGGGACATCTACCCGATCCCGGAGCCAGCGCGTTTCTTCCAGCATTTCCGAAGGCATCGGCTGTTCGATAAACTCTACATCCATCTTTACCATCCAGTTTATTTTTTCCAATGCTTCCTCTTTATTTGTCCACCCCTCGTTGGCGTCAACGCGCAATATTTTGTCGGTAACGGCGCGTACCGCATTAATAATTTCCTCATCGTTTTCTTTGCCGACTTTAATTTTGAGAACCGGATACTTTTCTGCTTCCCTGATTTTCTGCTGCATAACTTCCGGAGTATCAATTCCGATGCTGAACGAAGTGACCGGGGTTTTCGATTTATCCAGCCCGAGATACTTATAAAGCGGCACATTGAGGTTTTTTGTGACCCAATCCATCAGCGCGATATCGAGGGCGCATTTAGCAGCGGTTTGTTCATCAGCCAAATTTTTAATGGCATAGCCCAGATCCACAAAATGCCAGGGGTTTTTCTTTTCAAATAGCGGTACGGCTTTTTCAACAACCGCGACCGTGCTCTCCGGCGTTTCATTGTAACGAATGTTAGGGGCAGCTTCGCCGATTCCGGAAATCCCGTCTTTGGTGAACCGCACGAACACATTGTTTTTAAAATCCGATGAATTGCGCGCAATGGTCCAGGTGTGAACCAGGTTTAATTGTTTTATCTTATATTCTAACATTGTACCTCCATAATTTTTCTGACAACCAGCTAATTGAGTTAAAGAAAAAACGCCGGAGCTCAGCAACCCCAATCCCGCCATTGCCTCTCCGCTAATTTTTAAGAATTGCTTTCGGGTGATGTCCATTTTTGAATCCTCCGAATTATCAAGAAATAATTTTTATTTTAAAATACGCCTGACCGCTTTTAATCCTCTTTTGCGATGTTCACTGTAGGTTTCATCTTGAGGATTAAAGCTATTGATATGAACGATTCCATCGGCGTGGATAAATTTGTCGTTTCCAATAAACATGCCCACATGGGTGATCCGTTCCAGGCTTCTGCCGAAAAACAACAAATCACCGGTTTTAAGATTTGTTAACTCTTCATCGATTTCAACCTCAACTCCCTGGTGTAGCTGCATGTTTGCATCGCGGGGCAATTGAATCCCGTGCCAACCGAAAACAGTCTGGGTGAAACCCGAACAATCAAAACCTTTGGTCGAGCGTCCGCCCCAAAAATAGGGAATTCCCTTGAACCGATAAGACAACTTAACGAGCGCCTGTTCGGTTGGCGCTGTTTGTTTTGCCAGCCAGTCAGCTTCAGCGACCAGGTTAGCAGCCACAAATCCCTCCCGGCCATCGGGCAACCCCACCTGATACCATCCTGCTGTTTTCTTAATCTTAGCAAGCCGATTGCCCAGAACCAAATCGGCAACCGGCAACCAGTAATCAGCATCGGGTTTTTCCAACACCTGACCCCAGTTGGCGGTGACCACCAGCTTTTGCCTGTCATCCCACGTTTTGAGAAACGCTCTGTCTCCGATTGCCAGAGAGCTGCGCATGATCCAGCCAAGATACTGATCTTCCAACTGGACATAATACCACCAACCTTTTCTCTTGAGCAAACGCAGACGTTCACCAAGCAGCGTTTGGGTCACAATTTCATAGTCCACGTTAGGACCGCGACGAATTTGCCCGACGCTAACCCGAACAATGCCGCAGCTATCCTTACCTACACCCGGCGCCGGTAACAACAATACGCTATCGACAAAACTATACGCTGTCAATCCACTCAACCGGTGCATCAACTCTAACTTTGCCGCCGGAGAAAGCGTTTCCCCAGTGAGAACAATTTCATTTTTATGACGCTGTGCCTCGACATCGAAAATTGAGATTCTTCGGTCCGGCTGGTGCTTTGCTTTCAACTCTTCAACAATCTCAGTAACTTCTGAGGGAAGCATCGCTCTGAACTGACATTGCAACAACAGCAAAACCGTCAGCATACAAACAAGCAAACCAAATCTGATAATAATATTTTTGTTCATTTGAAAAATCCCTTTAGTCATTTCGTCCTTGAATCAAACCTCTCGGTTTAACATTTTATCTTTTCAAAGCAATAAAACGCGAAATGGAACGATCGTAGGTCCGTTCCACATTATTAGGAAAATAACAAGCAGGCAGCTCCCCGCTCTTTTGATGATAAGCGATGCATTTACAACAATACCCTTTCCGGCTGCACGGCTCATACGAACAATTACAGCGTGATAAATTCTGTTGATAGTTTTCACATTCCATTTGAATCTCCTGGTTTTTTTACCTAATATTTTCCGGATATAAACACTGATGTCAATCCGAAATTATACCCATTGACATCATTTGCTTAATAATTTGTGATTTGAACTCTGGTTAACTTAATATTTTTTTTGCTAAATTTCAAGCTTTTTTCGGTTAAATTTTTAAAACCTCCGCTTTGGGTGATTACTGATGTCATCGCTTGATATTCAAATTATTTAACCAATTGTCAACTTTCTTAAATTAAACAAGTTATATCATTGTTTGTCTCAAACAAAGCGATGGCATCAGCTTACAATTCTACCTGCAAATGAGCATCAGTTAAATTTTCCTTGTTGATTCTGAAATCGTTTATAAAAATTTTGCTATCAGCAAATTCACCGACAAATAGCCATTAATAACAATTGACATTGTCGAAAAAAATTATTATTATTATCCAACATCACAACCCAGCAGACAAAATTGCAGAGATTCGATATTATGAAAGCAATGGTTTTGAAGCACATCGTTGATTTGTCAAACAACACAGCGCCATTAACTCTGATGGATATCCAATCGCCTGAGCCAGACTATAACGAAATTTTGATTAAGGTTACCGCCTGTGGCGTCTGCCACACTGAGCTTGATGAAATTGAAGGCAGAACTCCGCCGCCGGCGCTGCCGGTCGTTCCCGGACATCAGGTTGTCGGGCAAGTCATAAAAGCTGGTAAATCGGTCGCCGATTTCCAACCGGGTGACCGGGTCGGCGTGGCGTGGATTTTCTCATCCTGTGGAGCGTGCGAATTTTGTCGCAACCACCAGGAAAATCTTTGTCCTGAATTTCGCGCCACCGGCAGAGACGCCAATGGCGGCTATGCAGAGCTGATGACCGTTCCTCAGACCTCTGCTTTCAAAATTCCCCAGCGTTTTTCAGACAACCAAGCAGCGCCGCTATTGTGCGCCGGCGCCATCGGTTACCGTTCACTGCGACTGACCAACCTCATCCACGGTCAAACATTGGGACTGACCGGGTTTGGCGCGTCTGCGCATCTGGTGTTGAAGCTGGTTCGCTTTCAATTTCCTGACAGCCGCATTTTCGTATTTGCGCGCAGCCAAAGTGAGCAGCACTTCGCGCGTGAGCTGGGTGCAGTCTGGGCTGGAGATACCGGGGAGCGATCACCCGAAAAATTAAACGCGATTATTGATACCACACCGGCATGGAAACCTGTTGTCGAAGCGCTCAAAAACTTAAAACCAGGTGGCAGACTGGTGATCAACGCAATTCGCAAAGAGGAAATTGACAAACACGAACTACAGAAACTTAATTATGCCGATCACCTGTGGCTGGAAAAGGAGATCAAAAGCGTGGCCAATGTGGCGCGGCGCGATGTGAGCGAATTCTTGCAGATCGCTGCCCAGATTCCGATCGTTCCCGAAACACAACTCTATCCACTGGAAGAGGCGAACCGCGCCCTGTTAGAACTCAAGCAGAGAAAAATTCGTGGCGCCAAAGTGCTCAAGATTGATTAATTTTTTATTTTTAAAATATTTGAGAAAAAACTTGACTTTTCCATGTTTTTTTGTTAAAATGTCTTAACCAATTTTAACATAAATAATTGAGTTAGGAGGACCAAAAAATGGCTTTGGGAAAAGGAACAGTTAACAAAGTTATTCTCTTGGGACGTCTGGGAAGGGATCCTGAAATGAGACACACGCCCAGTGGCGCTGCAGTGACAACGCTGAACATTGCAACCGATTTTACCTGGAAAGACCAGGAAGGCAACAAACGCGAACAGACCGAATGGCACCGGGTGGTGCTGTGGCGGAGGTTGGCTGAGGTGGCGAACGATTATCTAAAAAAAGGACAGCCGGTTTACATTGAAGGCAGATTGCAAACCCGATCCTGGAACGACAAAGACAACATTACCCGTTACTCTACCGAGATTGTTGCTGAAGCCATGCAATTAATGGGGGGCATCACTAAAGCTGACCGTCGGGACAGCGGCCCCGAGGAGGAGGCGCCGCCGGAAGAAGACCAGAATAGCAGCATCGTATCCGACCAGGAACCACCGGAAGACGATTTGCCGTTCTGAACCGCGTCGCAGACAATATTTTTTATTAACCAATCCGAGAAGCCAATTCTCGGATTTTTTTTATGAAAATTGTTGCCTTTAATTTTTTTTTTCATATATTATGACAATGCATCGAACTTAGTTTTTTCGGAACGTCATGACCTTTGATGAACTTATTCAAACCGCTCTGAAGCAGCGGGAATCTGCCCGCGCTGATTTTTCTAATTTCAGGGTTGGCGCAGTTTTGCTAACCATTGAAGATCGTTTGTTTACCGGCTGCAATATTGAAATCAGCTCGTTTGGGCTCACGATCTGCGCGGAACGAGTCGCTGTATTCAAAGCTATTTCCGAAGGGCTGCGCGATTTCAAAACGATCTTTATCGCATCGGACTCAACAAAAATAACGCCGCCGTGTGGCGCATGCCGTCAGGTTCTGTGGGAATTGGCAGGCGACATTGAGGTTATTATGATCAATTGCCACGCCTCATATCAAAAAGCAAAAATGAGCGACTTGTTGCCACACAGTTTTGATCGTTCCTTTTTAATCAAAAACAAAGAAAATATATGAAATCAATTATTCTACTCGGGATCACTGGTGGATCCGGATCAGGAAAGACAATGGTTTCTAACAGAATCAATCAAGAGATCGGTTCCGAGAAAGTAACCATTATCCAACAAGATTCCTATTACAAAGAGCTCTCACATCTTTCTTTTGAAGAACGCAAGCGACAAAATTTTGACCATCCAGACGCCTTTGACAGTAAGTTGCTGTTTGACCACCTGATCGATCTTCTTTCCGGGCGCGACATCGAGATGCCGCTCTACGATTTTAAAACTCACACCCGCAAAAAAGAAACCATGCGCATCAGCGACAATGTCGTTATCGTCCTCGAAGGCATCCTTATCCTGCATTATCCGGAAATCAGGAATATACTGGATATAAAAGTTTATGTCGATACAGACGACGACATTCGTCTGATCCGCAGGATTCGGCGCGACGTCGAGGAGCGGGGCAGAAGTCTCAAATCCATTCTGGAACAATACGAGACCAGTGTACGTCCCATGCATTTGCAATTCGTCGAGCCGACAAAGCGCTACGCCGACATTATCATCCCGGAAGGCGGTTTCAATTTGGTGGCAATTGATCTGTTAAAGACAAAAATTAAAGCTTTATTGAAAGAACACGGACATTAGTATTTTTCTTTTTAAAATTTTGATGTGTAATTCAAAGTTGTTACATTAATCCTTCTCCAAAAACAAGGAAAAATCAATGCTTGAAGTCATCACCGGCGCCATGGAAGGGGGAAAAACATGGCTGCTGTACAAACGCATTAGTGACGCCAAATTAATGGGAAAAAAGGTTCAGGTTTTTGCCTATCCGGTTCATGACGGGCATGTGGTATCCCGGGTTGGTTTTAAAAGCAAAGCCATCACAGTTCCCACAGTAGCGGAAATCGAATCACAGCTCGCGCCTGATGTTGATTTAGCGGCAATTGATGATGCGCAGCTTTTCGATAAAAACGATCTGAGCAACTTTTGCAACCGCTATCGCTGCAAATTCGACATCCTGATTGCCGGACTACAGCTCAACTGTTTTGGCGAAAATTTCGGGGCAATGGTTGAGTTAATGGGCAGAGCCGAAAACGTTACGGTTCTGCTGGGTGTATGCGAACATTGTAAACAGCAAAAGGCGTTGGTATCACAACGCTATCGCGACCGGGAGCATACGATTCCCATCACCAAAGACGACCCCAAAATCGAATTGCGCAAAGAATTTTACGCGCCCGTTTGCTGGGACTGCTTTCGCCCACCGATTTAATTTCGAATGGCGACACAACTTAATGGGAAAGGGATTTGTTATTATATTTGCCACAAAATTCAATTAAAATTTCATTTATTTCGGATTTTTTCCCCAAATAAAAAAGAGGAATTTAATTTACTTTAAAATTAAAACTTATCAACAAGCAGAAGGGGAATCAGCGTGTTACCAAAAATTTTTGGACTATTCGGGATATTCGCCTTGCTGGGAATCGCCTGGTTGTTATCAAACAACAAAAAGAAAATCGACTTTCGCATCATCCTTTGGGGCATAGGTTTACAGCTCGTTTTTGCAATTTTAATCCTAAAAACAGGACCCGGGCAGGCATTGTTCTTTTATGCGCGGGCGTTTATTACTCAATTGTTAAGCTTCACTGACGCCGGCGCTTCATTTCTGTTTGGGAATTTATACCTGGGAGATCCTGGTATCATGGAAGCATTGGGCAGAGGCGAACCATTGCAATTATGGGACCCAAACACCAGTCAATTCGTGAACATCGGTATCATTTTCGCCTTTCATATTCTACCCACCATTATTTTCTTTGCTTCATTTATGGGCATCCTTTACCACCTGGGGGTAATGCAGCGTATTGTTCAGTTCATGGCATGGATCATGACCAAAACCATGGGCACCAGCGGCGCGGAATCGCTGTGCGCGGCCGGCAATATTTTTGTGGGGCAAACCGAATCCCCGTTGCTGATCAAACCCTACGTAAGCAAAATGACCAAATCCGAATTAATGGCGATTATGACCGGAGGGTTCGCCACCATTGCCGGCGGCGTCATGGCGGCTTATGTCAGATTTGGTGTGGATGCGGGACACTTGATGGCTGCCAGCGTGATGTCTGCTCCCGCCGCCCTGGTAATCGCCAAAATCATGTTTCCCGAAACTGAACAATCACAGACAAAAGGTACTGTGAAACTCCAAGTGGAAAAGAAAACATCGAACGTTATCGATGCAGCTGCCGGTGGGGCAGCCGACGGATTGAGATTGGCGCTGAACGTCGGGGCTATGTTACTGGCTTTCATCGCCCTGATCGAAATGCTCAATTTCTTTCTCGGCAAGATCGACGATGTGATCAATTTCATCACTTTCCATAAGACCAGCTTTGAATGGGATTTAAGCTTAAAAAAAATTTTCGGGGTTGTTTTTTCACCACTTGCTTTTTTAATGGGCGTTGAATGGAAGGATGCGGTTGAATTTGGAAATTTATTGGGAACAAAAATTTCCATTAATGAATTGGTGGCTTACGTCGAGCTCACCAGCCTAAAGGGAACGATTTCGGAACGTTCTTATATAATCGGTACTTATGCTTTATGCGGCTTTGCTAACTTCAGCTCGATTGCCATTCAAATTGGTGGAATCGGAGGGATTGCGCCTGAACGACGCGGCGATCTGGCAAAAATCGGATTGAAAGCAATGTTCGGCGGCGCGCTGGCTTCATGGCTTACAGCGACCATCGCGGGCATTCTCATTTAAACCGTTATCGGTCGAGTTTCCGCCAGAGCGAAAAAGCAACCAGAAATTAACAGCAAAAGAGCCGCCCCTTATTACAGAAAAAAAATGATTCGGAGGTGACGCATGTCAGATCATCAACTGCTGGCAGAATCACTTGACTATTTAAAACAAAAAATACCGCCTAAGCCTGCTGTCGCCATTATACTTGGCTCGGGTTTGGGGGCGTTGGCGGATGAATTGCAGCAGCCAACCATTATATCCTGTAACGACATTCCCAACTATCCGGTGTCAACGGTTCCGGGACACGCTGGCGTCTGGGTTAGTGGAAAACTGGAAGGGGTGAGTGTGCTGGCAATGAGAGGCAGAGTTCATACCTACGAAGGATATTCAGCAAGTCAGGTCGCCTTTCCGGTTCGGCTGATGGCAGGGCTGGGCATTTCCCGATTGATCGTTACTAACGCTGCCGGCGGGGTGAATAAAACTTTTCAGCCCGGAGACTTGATGCTTATCACCGACCATATCAATTTCATGTTTGACAATCCGTTGATTGGCGAAACCGCCCCGGCGGATCAGCGGTTTGTCGATCTTCATGGCGCTTATGACCCGAAATATATTGAACAAACGAAGCGCACCGCAAAAACGCTCAACACACAATTAAAAGAGGGCGTGTTGTTAACAGCGCGCGGTCCGGCTTATGAAACTGCTGCCGAGGTGAACATGACGCGATTTTTAGGCGCAGACGCGGTCACTATGTCTACCGTTCCCGAGGTCATCATAGCCCGTCAACTGAAAATGCGCGTACTGGGCATCTCCTGCATTACTAATATGGCGACAGGAATCAGCGGACAAAAATTGAGTCACGCTGAAGTTCAACAAACAGCAGACAGCATTAAAACCAGATTCATTGCATTGATGAAAAAGATTCTAACCAGCATTCCCAATTGGTAATTTGATTATCTCGTCAATTTTTTTAAGTTAATTTTTTAAAAATATTCACTCGGAGCCCATTAAAATGAACCCATTAAATAAAATCATTCACGCAGCTCGCGGTGATTTCCCGGTAGAGCTACTGCTCACCAATGTCAATTTGATCAATGTCCATTCCGGAGAGATTTATCAGACAGAAATTGCCATTAATAATGGCCTCATTGTAGGCGTCGGCGATAGCTATCAGGCAAATGAGACATTAAATTTAAACGGGAAATATGCCGCGCCAGGTTTTATTGACGGACACGTTCACATTGAAAGCTCCATGGTTGTAGTTCCCCAATTTGCGCGCGCACTGGTTCCGTTGGGTACCACATCTGTTGTTGCCGACCCCCATGAAATCGCCAATGTGATGGGTTACGAGGGTATTCGGTTCATGATGGAATACGCCAAATACAACCCGCTCAATGTCTTTTTTATGCTGCCATCGTGCGTACCTTCCACCAACATGGAGACCGCTGGCTCACGGTTGCGCGCGTTTGACATCTTTCCGTTTTTGCAGGAAAAATGGGTGTTGGGTCTCGGCGAGATGATGAATTTTCCCGGTGTAATCAACAGCGACCCTGAGGTGCTTGATAAATTAATCATATCCGCGGATAAACGCATTGACGGGCACGCGCCCGGCTTGACCGGGAAGGAGCTGATCGCTTATATCGCCGCCGGGATAACATCGGATCATGAATCCACCACCGCTGATGAAGCACTGGAAAAATTAAGGCTGGGGATGTACGTAATGATTCGAGAAGGCACCGGAACCAAAAACCTGCGCGATCTGTTAGAAATTGTCACGCCGGAGAATGCCCGGCGCTGCATTTTCTGCACCGACGATCGTCATCCACACGACATCCTAAATGAAGGGCACATTAACTTCATGATCAAAACCGCCAT
>DSAU01000451.1 GCA_011046315.1 bacterium | reverse complement strand
TCTCAATAATAGAACTTTTAAATATTAATTTGCACATATATTCAGGAGATTCCGGCTAAAAACATGCCGGAATGACATTATTAGTTAAGAGTGCTGAACTATTACAGATAAAGTTATTTGTCTTTGTCTGATTAATAATTTATCGTGAATATGTCAAAACATTGTTTTATTGAAAACATATCTGGCCAATCAGAGGCGTTAGAATTGAACGCCGGCGGTGTGAAAAAAAACATCACCACCTGCAGCGCCTCCGCCGTTTGGTACTTTTTTGGTGTAGGCTCAACCTTGTTCCAAAGCACTCCTAAAAATCAACTTTACATTGACCATCGTAGCAACCGTCTGCTGCCTATTTTTTTCTTTACCCCGAATATTAGAAATAACATTATGAACAAATTCGCTCTTCACGTAAAACTGATGCCAACAACTAATCTCTGGTGATAATATGTCATTTATTCAAAGGAGACCTATATGAATCCTCAAGATGAAAAAGGAAAGATTTGGTTAAACGGTCAATTCGTGGACTGGATGAACGCTAAGATTCACATTATGTCACATGTGGTACACTATGGGACGTCATTTTTTGAGGGGATCCGTTGTTATGAAACCCGGAAGGGACCGGCAATTTTTCGATTGACTGAACATATCAAACGTTTTTTTGATTCAGCGAAAATTTATCGCCTTGAGATTCCCTTTTCCCAACAACAGTTGGAGCAAGCTTGTGTTGATATTATTAAAATCAATGAGTTACAATCAGCCTATATCCGGCCGTTCGTCTTTCGGGGCTATGGCTCGCTGGGGGTTGATCCGTCAAGTTGCCCTATAGAGACTGCAATCGCTGTGATGAGCTGGGGAAAATATCTTGGCGAAGAGGCACTTAAAAATGGTGTGAACGTAAAAATATCGACCTGGTTCCGGATGCATCCCAATACCTTCCCATCACTTGCCAAAGCCGGAGGCAATTATATGAATTCCCAGTTGATTAAATTAGAAGCGCTGGCTGATGGTTATGTCGAGGGAATTGCGCTGAATTCTCGAGGTATGGTATCTGAGGGGAGTGGCGAAAATATATTTGTGATACGTGAAGGAAAAATTTTTACTCCCAGTATTAGCAGCTCAATTCTTCCGGGGATTACCCGGGATTCTGTTTTTAAAATCGCACAACAATTTGGCTACGATGTTATTGAAACTGAAATCCCGCGAGAGATGTTATATATAGCGGATGAGCTGTTTTTCACCGGTACGGCTGCCGAAATCACACCGATTCGCTCAGTCGATAAAATTGTAATTGGCAAGGGCAGTCGCGGACCTATTACTGAGAGAATACAACAAAAATTTTTCAAGATATTGGAAACCGGCGAGGATGATGGATACAACTGGCTGACCTTTGTTGAGTAGAATAAATTTTATTATAACGGATTAGTGAAAATGAGATGACTATCGATGGATTTCACAGCAAATCTGATGTCATTTTTTACTTAACACCTAATCAAAAGATCAAATTTAACCAATGATAAAAAAATGAGCGATCGAAGGAAAGCGCGTGAACTCGCGCTCTGCGCATTATATGCCTATGAATTTTCTAAAAATCCGTTGGCCCAAATCAAACAGGAGCAGATTGAAAGCAGAATATCAGAGAAAAAAGTCACTTCCTTTGCCAAACATCTTGTTGATTTAACGGTGAAGAGTCAAAGCGAACTTGACGAAATGATAAAACAGAAGGCGTTGAATTGGGAATTTGGGAGGATCGCTATCATTGATAAAATCATCTTGAGAATGTCTGTTTGTGAATTCCTAAATTTTCCTGACATTCCTCCAAAAGTATCCATAGACGAAGCCATTGAAATTTCAAAAAAATACAGCACCGAAAAAAGCGGGAAATTCATCAATGGCATTCTGGATTCAATCCTGGCAGAATTGCGAAAGGACAACCGATTGAATAAGAGAGGGAGAGGTCTGGTCGAATAACTCAACAAAGTGCGAACTTTTCGGAACCGGTTTGAGTATAAACGTTGATTTTAATTTTGGATGCGTTGGCTAATGTCTATTTTATACAATGGGGATCAAAGAAGCAGCAGGTGATCGATGCCAGCAATCGGAGTATTAGCAGCCAAAGTGAGAAGTTGCCGGCGAAAAGTGATTTACAGTCTGCTGTTGAGCTGCATCCAAATTATTTATATTTTTGGTTAGTAACTGACAAGTTATTTTCTGCCATTTTTTGGCAGAAAATTTAAAACCTGTTTGGTTCTGGCTTCGCCAGGTTAGGATTTAGAATATATTTCAGGGAGAAATCATGCTGGAAAAGGTATTGACCTCTATTTTTGGTAATAAACATGACCGTGATGTGAAACGAATTTCACCGACGGTAACGGAAATCAACCAGCATTATCAGCAATTACACGAGCTTTCAGATGATGAGCTTCGCTATAAAACTATTGAGTTTAAAAAGCAGATTCAACAGGCAATTAATGAGACTCAAAACCAGTTATTCGAGTTGCGAGAAATGCTCCGTGAAGATCGCGCTGAGGACGACGAAACCGTGGATGCGGAGGAAGTCAGAGAACAAATTAAACAGACAGAACAAGAAGAGCTCGATATTATTGAAAATGTATTAACTGATATTATACCTTCAGCCTACGCAGTTGTCAAGGAACAGTGTCGCCGGTTGGTGGGAAAATCGTGGAAAGTTAGCGATATTAATCTCACCTGGGACATGGTGCCGTTTGACATGCAACTTATCGGCGGTATTGTTTTGCACGAAGGAAAAATCGCGGAAATGGCGACTGGCGAAGGCAAGACGCTGGTCGCCTCAATGCCGCTTTATCTCAATGCTCTTGTTGGTAAAGGAGCGCATCTGGTTACAGTGAATGACTATCTGGCTCGTCGTGATAGCGAGTGGATGGGAAAAATTTATGAAACGCTGGGTTTATCCACAGCTTATATTACCAACGATATGACCCCGCCGCAGCGCCAGAAAGCGTACAATTCCGACATCACCTATGGTACCAACAATGAATTCGGTTTTGATTTTTTAAGGGACAACATGGCGCATCGGGTAGAAGATTTGGTTCAACGAAGTCATCACTATGCGATTATCGATGAAGTGGATTCTGTTTTGATCGATGAAGCGCGGACCCCGCTGATCATTTCCGGACCGGTGGAGCATTCCACCCAGAGCTTTGACGAGGTGAAACCCAGGGTCGCTCAATTGGTTCGCTTACAAGCCAATCTTGTCAACAAACTCATTGCCGAAGCTGAAAAAATTTTGAATGATGAGAACGGCGATGAATATGAAGCCGGAATTAAATTGTTACAGGCAAAGCGGGGCGCGCCCAAAAACAAACGGTTGATTAAAGTTTTACATGAGGTCGGCTTAAAAAAACTGATCCAACGGGTTGAAAACGACTATCTGCGCGATAAGCGCATACCCGAATTGGATGAAGAGCTGTTTTTTTCCATCGATGAAAAATCGAACATTATTGATTTAACCGAAAAAGGCCGTGATGCTATTTCTCCAAATGATGCGCAGATGTTTGTGTTGCCTGATCTGGCGATTGAACTGGATGCAATTGAGCAAGATAGCAGTCTCTCTCATGAGCAAAAGTTAGAAGCCAAAAATAAGATTCAAATAGAATATCGTGAAAAAAGTGAACGGCTGCATAACATATCCCAACTATTGAAAGCATACTCGCTGTTCGAAAAAGACGTGGAATATGTGGTTAGCGATGACGGGAAAGTAATGATCGTGGACGAGTTTACCGGCAGATTGATGCCCGGCCGACGTTACAGCGACGGACTTCATCAGGCGATCGAAGCCAAAGAGGGAGTGAAAATTGAGGGAGAAACCCAAACTTTAGCCACCATCACCCTGCAAAACTTTTTTCGCCTCTATTCAAAACTTGCCGGTATGACCGGCACCGCAGAGACTGAATCCCATGAATTCTGGCAAATTTACAAGCTGGATGTCGTCGTTATCCCCACCAATGAACCGATTCGTCGCAAGGATTATGAAGATCAGATATTTCGAACCAAGCGTGAAAAATATAACGCGGTTATTCAGGAAATTGAAGAGATGCATGAAAAAAGACGGCCGGTACTGGTTGGAACGGTTAACGTCGAAGTGTCTGAAACTCTGGGGCGGATGTTGAAACGCAAGCAAATCCCACATTCAGTGCTAAACGCAAAATATCATAAAGAGGAAGCCCAGATCGTTAGTAAAGCCGGACAGCCAGGAATGGTTACTATTGCCACCAACATGGCAGGACGAGGAACCGATATCAAACTCGGCAAGGGGGTTGTGCATTGTGACGGCGGTTGTTATTTGATTGATGATAACGGACGCCCCATACCGGATGATATTGATGTTCAAGAGTGCGAACAGAATGTTCCCTGCGGACTGCACATCATCGGAACCGAGCGCCACGAATCGCGCCGGATTGACCGTCAGTTACGTGGCAGAAGCGGACGCCAGGGAGATCCCGGCTCTTCCCGATTTTACCTCTCTCTGGAAGATGACCTGATGCGTTTGTTTGGTTCTGAAAGAATCGCCGGTGTTATGGACCGGATCGGGATTCAGGATGGTGAGGTCATCACTCACCCGATGATCACCCGCTCGATTGAGAAAGCGCAAAAACGGGTGGAGATGCACAACTTTGACATTCGCAAGCACCTGCTGGAATATGATGACGTCATGAACCAACAGCGAGAGGTAATTTATAAACTGCGCGCCAATGCGCTCCATGGCGAAAATTTAAAATCCCAGATTTTAGACATGCTCGATCAAATCATTGAAGATCGTCTCGATCAGCATACTTCCCACAGCGACTATGTTGATGAATGGAATTGGAGCGGTTTGAACAGTGATTTTCAGCGGCTGCTGATGATTTCACCGATCGATCCCAATGATAACAATCTATCAGTTGAATTGACAAAGGAAAATCTGTTTCAACTGATTCAGGAAAAAGCCAGGCAAAACTATCGACACAAAGAGAAAGCCATTGGCAGCGCCAATATGCGTAAATTAGAACGGTTGGCTATGCTTCAGGTCATTGACGTAAATTGGCGCGAGCACCTCTACGAAATGGATCAAATTAAAGAGGGAATCGGTTTGCGGGCATACGGACAAAAAGATCCTTTGATTGAATATAAAAGCGAAGGTTTTAATGCGTTTAGTGATATGTTGGCGCGTTTGAATGAGAGCGTAGTTGAGTTGATCTATCGCGCACAGATCAGAGAAGAAGTTGTTCCATTCGCCCCGCGTCGCCGGCCCACACAAATC
Source organism: bacterium (assembly GCA_011046315.1). Taxonomy (GTDB): domain Bacteria; phylum Zhuqueibacterota; class Zhuqueibacteria; order Thermofontimicrobiales; family Thermofontimicrobiaceae; genus Kaytiofontadaptatus. The sequence continues at coordinate 4,673 of DSAU01000451.1, read as the reverse complement.
AGTGAAGTCCATGAGGCTGCTACGGGCATGGGTTTTCGCGGCGTCTCCGAAACCGACCAGGCAACGCCAGGCGCCATGCAACAACAGGCGCAACAACGGAAACCCGGAAAAAAGGTGCCGGTGGTTACAGGACCCAAAATCGGCAGGAATGATCCCTGTCCCTGCGGCAGCGGAAAGAAATATAAAAAATGCTGCGGCGCATAGCGATAACTCAACATTATGTAAACAGGGACAACCAAAGGTGTAACTGTATCTGTTTTTAGGTGTGAGAAATTTTAAAAGTTTAACAGAAATCTAAATGATATTAACCGAGGATGTTTCGATTTTTGAACGCGAGCGTCCCGAGATAGCTGGCAAGTAATTTTTCTTGAATGATCATTTGTTTGCTTTTTGTGCAAAATTCACCGTTAACATTCAGCCGGTTCTTTTAAAAAACCCTTGCATCGGTTCATTTTGTTGATTATATTCGGTCAGATTATTTACCTATTAGATTCAACCAAAGATGTATGTTTCAGGTGGCTTGATAAATAGACCCAAGAAGTTAAATGTTTGTAATAAGACTTGCATTTAATATTTGGATTGTTATATTAATCCAACAGCGAAAATCACCGTTCAAAAGCCACCAATAATCGGGAGGGAGGAAATGAACGACCGAGTTAGGGAGATCGTTCTCTATATCATGGACTCGATGGATTCAGTCACTGACGAGGAAATGATCAACGAAATTCAGGACATCTCGGAACAGTTGATTGAAAGAGGATACACCGAAAATGAGATCAACCGGGCGTTTGCCTGGTTATTTGAAAACATTCCTGAGTCGAACCAGTTTGAAGGAAAAAATCAAGATCAACTTTCTTCGAATTTTAATGGTAGAAACTGGTTATCGCTTATCAAATCGAATCCGCAATGCGGAGGTTTTGACTTACTCTACCAATTTCGAGAATTGGAGATCGTTGGCGAAGAGGAAATTGAGGAAATTCTTAATCAATGCTTGCTAAAAGGAAAAGCTGGTATATCTATTTCAGAAATCAAAGCCATTGTTGACAGTTTGGTTATGGATTTGAGAGGCGATGTGTCAAGCTCTTTTTTTATCATGAATCGAAAAAAATACGGACATTAAATTTAAGATGGCTCCATGGCAAAAAATGTTGTTATTGTAGAATCAGTCGCTAAAACTAAAACCATCAAAAAATTTTTAGGAAAAGATTACCAGGTGCTATCATCGGTGGGACACATCAAGGATCTGCCCAAACGTAATTTGGGCATTGATGTTGATGATAGCTTTCAGCCTCAGTACATAACCATTCGCGGGAAGGGCAAAGTATTAAAGGACCTGAAAAAAGCCGCCGAAACAGCAAGCGAGGTTTTCATTGCGACCGATCCGGATCGCGAAGGTGAAGCCATAGCCTGGCATATCTACGAAGAGATTAAATCGAAAAATAATCATATTCAGCGCATCTTGTTCAACGAGATCACTGAAAAGGCAGTTGTCGATGCCATACAGCATCCACTGGAAATATCAACAAATAAAGTCGAAGCCCAAAAAGCGCGTCGCGTTCTCGACCGTTTAGTGGGCTATAAAATAAGTCCGATTCTTTGGCAGACCATCTATCGAGGTCTAAGCGCCGGCAGGGTTCAGTCGGTCGCCCTGCGGCTAATCGTTGAGCGCGAGCGTGAAATTTTAGCGTTCGTACCCAAGGAGTACTGGTCGATTACCGCAGAACTGCAGGGAGAAAAATCCGAACCGTTTTTATCCTCGTTGATTAAGATCAATAATAAAAAGATTGATATTAAAAATCAGCAGCAAGCGGAAAATATCGTCAGCGATCTGAAGACGAAAAAATTTGCCGTTAAGAATATTTCAAAAAAAACTGTTACCCGCAGACCTGCGCCTCCGTTTACCACCAGCACTCTGCAACAGGAAGCCGCGCGTCGCTTGGGCTTTACCTCGAAGCGGATCATGTCAATTGCGCAACAGCTTTACGAAGGTGTTGAGCTTGGCGCTGAGGGCAGTGTGGGATTGATTACTTACATGAGAACCGATTCCACGCGCATCGCCGGTGAGGCGGTGGCTTCGGTGCGAGATTATATTGCCAACGCTTATGGGGTGCAGTACCTTCCGCAAAAACCAAGATTTTTCAAAATTAAAAAAGGCGCCCAGGATGCCCATGAAGCGATCAGGCCGACATCCTTGAAAAGAGAACCGCGAAAAATAAAAAAATTTCTTTCCGCCGAACAATATAAATTGTACGAACTAATCTGGAATCGATTTGTCGCCTGCCAGATGAGCGACGCCAAACTTGAACAAACCACAATTGACATCAATGCCGGCGACCTGGTCGATCAACAGGTTAGCGGGGATTATTTATTCAGAACAACCGGCTCTATTGTTGTTTTCAGAGGTTTTCTGCTGGCGTACCAAGATTATCAGGAAGAGGGCGGCAGCCAGGAAGGTGGGAACGGCGCCTCAAAGCTTCCTCATAACTTGCGCAAGGGCGAACTGTTGAAATTGCTGAGCTTGATTCCGAAACAACATTTTACCAAACCACCGGCGCGGTTCAGTGAAAGCAGTCTCGTCAAGGAGCTGGATGCGTTGGGCATTGGGCGGCCAAGCACTTATGCGCTAATTATCAGCACGCTGTTAATGCGGAAATACATCGAGAAAAACGCGCGGCAACTACTGCCCACCGAGTTGGGTTTTACCGTCAACGATATTTTGGTTCAAAATTTTCCCGGTATTTTCAACACCGAATTTACAGCGCAAATGGAAGATGAGCTTGATCGGATTGAGCTCGGTGACAAAGATTTCCTCACGGTTATGCAGGATTTTTATCAGCCATTGCAACAGGCGCTTGAAAAAACCAAGTCTAAAAAAGATAAAATCCGGGATTCATTGATCAAAGATACCGAAGAAACCTGCCCCGAATGCGGAAAAGCGTTAATCGAACGCTGGGGCCGCAACGGCAAATTTATCGGTTGCAGCGGCTATCCCGAATGCCGATTTACGCGCCCGCTCGAGGGAGAGCAAGGGCACACTGACAAAATCTGCGACAAATGCGAAAAACCGATGGTTGTAAAAAGTGGTAGGTATGGTAGATTTTTGGCCTGTTCCGGTTATCCAAGCTGCACCAATGTTAAACCGTTCACGATCGGTATTGCTTGCCCGCGTGATAATTGCGACGGCGAAATTGTTGAGCGACGCTCCAAACGTGGAAAGGTCTTTTACGGATGTAGCAAATATCCTGATTGCGATTTTGCAACCTGGTATTTGCCCGTTTCGCTGAAGTGCGACAACTGCGGAGCCAGCTATCAGGAAAAGCGCTATTCAAAACAAATGGGGAACTATCTCTACTGTCCAAATTGCAAATCAAAACATGAGCAAAACTCAAAAGACAACTAAGTCCAAATCCCAATCAACAAACCGCTGGGATTTGTTGCTCGACAGCTACATAAATTACATAAAATCCGACCGATCATACTCGGCGCACACGGTCTCATCTTATGGCGCTGATATTCAACAGTTTTATCAATTTATCGATGAATACTATGGGCTGGAAAAACTGCCGCCAGAAAAAGTCACCCGGCAAATACTACGTCTGTTTCTGGGAAATTTAAAGCGAAATGATTATCAAGCTTCAAGCATCAACCGCAAGATTGCCTGTTTGAAATCTTTTTTTAAATACCTGTTCGTTCAACATCAACTCCGCAGCAACCCGGCTGCCGGGCTTTATTCTTTGAAAACTGAAAAGAAAATTCCGTTCATATTGAATTATGAGCAGATAAAATCAGCGATTGCCCTCATTGATACTACTACTTTTTTGGGTGCAAGGGATCGGGCAATTTTTGAACTGTTTTATGGAACCGGCATTCGCCTAAATGAGTTATCTAATCTGAAGCTGACGGATGTGGATTTTATGAATAATGTCATTCGCGTGTTAGGAAAAGGCAATAAAGAACGACTTGCCCCGCTTGGTGAAGTTGCGAAACAGGCGCTGAAACAATATCTTGTCCAACGCCGGCAATTGCTGCAAAAGAGCGATTCCAAAAATTTAGCTGCTATTTTTCTCAACCAGAGAGGCCGGAAACTAAACAACAGAGGAATCCAACGCAGAGTAGCAAAATATTTGCGGCTCGTCACAACTAATGGTTGCTATCCTCATAGCCTGCGCCATTCGTTTGCAACCCATCTGCTGGACGAGGGCGCGGATCTGGTCGCTGTAAAAGATCTGCTGGGACATGCCAGCTTGGCGTCAACCCAAATTTACACCCATGTATCTGCTGAAAAATTAAAACAAATCTATAAACAGGCTCATCCGCGAGCCGAGAAAAAATAAATGGTGAGCAATTCATTAACTCATGAATTTTAAACTCGTTAGGAGGAAGAAATGAGAGTTTCTTTTACCGCCCGACATTACAAGCCTTCTGAAAGGTTGAAACAACATGCGATCAATCAAGCTGAGAAATTAGAAAAATTTTTTGATGGTATTATCAGTTGTGAAATTGTGTTGGATTATCAGAAAGAGATTCAGATCGCTGAGCTGAATGTTAAAGTTCATGGTCAGATATTGAGGGTGGCTGAAAAAACAGATGATATTTATAAATCCATTGACATGGCAATGGATAAAATGGGAAGGCGGTTAAAGCGCTACAAAACTAAAAAAATGCCTCAACAC
>DSAU01000003.1 GCA_011046315.1 bacterium | reverse complement strand
TTTACCAATGGATGGCGCCGAACTGAAGCTCAACGTGTTTGATGCTGATAACCGTTATGAAATCACCCTCTCCGGAATCGGCGATGGCAAATATGAAGGCGCGCTCGGCGCGCTTGAGGGCGGCAGCTACCGCTACCTGGGACAAGCCCATTATCGTGAACGGATCATCGGAGAAGACCAGGGTGATTTTTCAGTGGAGGATTTCAATTTAGAATTTCAAAACACAAAATATGATGAAGCATTTCTTAAACAGTTGGCAACCAGAACCGGCGGAGAATATATCAACAACAGCAAATTTGATTCGCTGGAAAATATCCTGCAATTCCCCTCAAAATATTTTGTCGAAAACAGAGAATGGCAGCTCTGGAATATATTACTGCTGCTAATCGTGGTGATAGCGCTGTTCAGCGTTGAATGGTTCATCCGCAAGCGAAGCGGTATGTTGTAACCGATTTCTGAAAAACCAGATGAGTACTGTTTCGATTATGGCTGCCAATAGCAGCAATGGTAAAACAATCGTCAGATAACAATAAAGCGCTGCGGTCAACATCTGAACAGATATTGATGATTGGGAAATGATGTCGAGCGCAAATTGCATTCCGACTGACATGCTAATCCACGCCGCCGGCAGCTCGACCCAGGCGTGAGGGAGGCAACCCATCGCGATCATCGCTTTTAATCCGCCCTTTTTGTATCCAATTATTCCCACATTCAATCCGGTAAAAAGAGCGAGCACAAACGGCAGGAAAACCAAAATACCGGACAGAATGATGATCAGCAGCGAGATTGAATTGAAGATAAAAATTACCGCCAAAACGGTCAGTGGATTAAAGTTTTTATTCAGGAATTTTTCTAATTTACCAAAAATCCACAGCGGATAACGCAGCAGCATCCGAATGTCGTTTCGACACACCGGAATTGCCAGCGCCATCCCCAGCAGGAACAGAACGGCTGATAATAGTAGTAGGGGGAGGTTCATGGCTGTTGAGAGATAGTTACAGCGGGATGCAAAAATACATGGACAGTTTTTCGTGTAATACCACTTGAATCAGTTGAAATGATTTTGTTTCTTATCATCTGGTTGATCTTGATTTTTGCGTCAAAATTAGGTCGCTCCACTGAAATCGTTTGACACTGTTGAATATTAATAGCGCGAAACCAGTTACCATCTACTCATGATCGCAAACAAATTATTATTCTGCCCTGATCAGCCTAAAATTTCCCGAGCCCATTTTGTCTTCAAAAATAAACCTTCGGTTCAGATGCTGGTAATACCATATTTCATAGGGCGGCATATTGATTTGTTCCACGTTGCGCTCGACGTTGGTGGGAGGACCATATTTAATGTAAATTTTCCCCCGGTCTGTTTCCCAGCCATCGAGCTTGAGTGCGTTTACAGCAAAATGATTATTTGCAAATTCGACGCGCCGATTAAATTCGTCGAACAGTTCGTTGCGTTTGCTACCAGGAGTGGGATTACGCTCCTTCCAATAGTTGACAAAATATTCTTTTCGGGCGCTATCTGAAGCTCCTTCCAGATATTTATAATCTTTAGTCGGGATATAATCGCGCATGGTTCGCAGCATCAAATCAACATTCATTTTTGCGAATTGTGAATTTTTCCAATTTACTGAAAACTTTGCCCGATTAGAGTAGGCTTGTAATTGAAACGCATTGATGATCACTGTATAATGTCCCGAAACTTTGACAAATTGACTGAGATCTAATAGATAAGGCATGATGTCTCTTGTCGGAAGGAAAACAACTTTCTTTTGTGCGATCGCCTCGCCATTGGCGTTAACAATCTGATAGCGGAGCTGCAGGCTATCCTTTTTGCTTTGTGGGTACATCTCGAAATAGGCCCAAAAGGAAGAGTCCGGGTTGACAAAGCTATTTGTTAAATTTACAGTAAAATCAGCGATTTCCCCGTCAGTTGTGATCGAAAGTTCTTTGCCGAATAAAACATCGCTCAGCAAAACATTGTCGACAACAAAATCATTTTTTGCAATCTTTTTTTCGCGATTTAGCGTTTTTTGGGTGTCATGATCTGTCAAATTGATGATCAGTTTATAATCAGCCGGACTCAAATGATAAGAGTATTTATGATTGTTGCTGAGCTGGCGGTCATTGGTCATTTGAAAATCAGCTACTGATATTTTATTGACTTCGGAGAACTCTTTCACAAGATTATTTTTTCGGTCAAATACTGAAACCACCAATTCATAGCTCGCAGAAAAATCTCCTTGCTTCTCTTTAACAAACTGCAGTATATCATTTGCAAACGAGATGTAAACATCCAGTCGGCTTTTATTGCCATCCAATTCAGATTTGAACATCGTAGTGTGGAAAAGAAAGGTAGCGGGACCAAACATATCCCGAGATTTGGCAAAATCAGACCTCCCCGGCATTCGTTGCGCCAATGCAGAAGCGATCGAAATCAGAATGATAATAAGAATAGTGATGGTATATTTTAATCGAAATATTCGCATATTAGATTTCCACTTTTTGGTAATTCAGACTCAGTGATTTTTACAGACAGCCCCCATCGGTTCAAAACTCCGGTCCGATGGAAAAGTAATAAAAAGGTCCCTCTGTGTAGTTTACCAGATCAGATGACCATCCTACATCAAAGCGGAGCACGAACATTCCAAGATTCATGCGAGCGCCGAAACCATAGCCGAAAAAGATGTCTTTCAGGGCTGGCATACCTCCTCCAGTGGCGTCGAAAGCGCGGAACTTGTCATTATACCAGGCGGATCCAATATCGGTGAACATCACTCCGCGAATGTTTTGAAATCCGATGCCGAGCGGAAAGCCCATCAAAAAATATCGAATTAACGGAAAACGAAATTCCAGATTGTTGAGAAAAAAACGATCGCCGGCGCGTTCGTAATAATATCCGCCTCGCATTGGCAACTCAAAGGTGCTGAAATAAATATCCTCTAAATTACGCACCCGTAACCCATCCCGGGTTTTGTAATTTATCCAGCCAGAAGTACCGCCGAGAAAAAATTGCTGCGGCTGTTTTCCCGCACTGACGCCGCCGCTCAGGCGATAGATAAAGTTGTACTCCTTGCCGATCTTAAAGTATTTGCGATAATCCAGTTTTAATGTGACAAAATCAATTCCGTTTTCGCCGATGCCAGGGCTATAACGTAAGTTTACAGCATAACGATTGCCGTTCACCGGGCCTGTGTAACCCCAGAGCACAGTATCATTCACCAATGATAAATCAGCTATTAATAAATTGCGCGTCTCATTCATGAGATAAGGATTGCTGATATAGTCGCGTTCAATGGCTAACCAGGTTAGCGCGCCATCAACCCGCCGGAACTTTGAAAACGGATGGGAGGCGTACAGATTGGCGCCGTAATTTCGATCGCGCGCCCAACCGATGCCATAATCCCAGATGTAGAAATAATAGGCATAATGAAAAGCGCCGATGCCAATATCTGTTTTTCGAGGCAGGTAAAAATAGGAAAATTGATAATTGGAATTTCGAAGGTCGTAAAACAAATTGGTATAAATGTGAATACGATGGTTACCCAGCACATCGGATAGTGCAATCTGGGTCATACCCTGCAAGCCGAAAAACTGATCGTAAACTGCATTGCCATAAATTAGATCCGGTGAAAATTTGATACGATAGGGATTGACCTTGTAATCCCCGCTCGTTAGCTTATAATCTGAAGAATCCAAAAACACCGACTTTTCTTCATCATCAATATTAATTTCACCTTGCTTAAATTTTTCGTCGAAAACAAAATTTTTGAATGTGGTTTGGCTATATTCGGATTCTTTTTTGTAATCAGCTTCGACAGCTATCGGTCGAATCTTTCCGCGCCGCGTCTCCGGGTGTTTGGCAATGAAATTAGTCTGGCTAAGCGTAATCTCTCCCGGTTTAATATCGAGTGGATTGCGCATCAGATAAATATCATAACCAGCATTGTAAAAAGATACAAACGCCAATTTTTTGGCATCGCCATGCCAGGAAAGGTTGAAGATGCCAGTGAGCACATCAGTAATGGGATAGTTCATCCCGGTTTCCAGGTCATAGATGTAAATATTGTAGATACCGTTTTCATCGCTAGTGTAGGCGATTTTTTTGCCATCGGGCGAAAACACCGGTGAGGCTTCTAATCCGCTGGTATGGGTCAACCTTCTCATCTTTTGCGTTTCGACATCGATCAAATAAACATCCTTCTGCCAATAATCCTCATGGTATATTTTAAAATCAGCGGGAATGTCAGAAGTCGAAAAATCTCCGCGATCACTGATAAAGGCGATGGTTTTTCCATCGGGCGACCATTGAGGTTGCAGGTCGCTGAAGACATCATCGGTAATCTGGCGCAGTTTTTCGGTTTTAAGATGGTAGGAATAAATATCTCCCTGCCCGTTCTGAATTCCCATAAATGCAATCTCATCACCCTTGGGCGACCAACTCGGTGTAAAGATTCCGTCGAGCCCCAGTTTCAATTCTTTGACGATTTTTCTGCTTCTAACATCGACAATTTGCAGCGCATCCTCATCTCCTGCCTTTGAAGCAAATACAATATGTTTTGAATCGGGCGACCAACTAATACCTGCCCGAAGCCATTTCAATTCCTCGAGATTGGGGCTCTGCTGGCCGCTGACTAATTTAGAGATAATCTTGCCATCAATGGCGCTCATTAAATAGATGTCGAAGTAACCCGAACGATCAGATAGAAACGCGATTTTGTCGCCCTTTGGAGACAACGCCGGACCGCTATTGACAAAATTACCCCACTTCTTTCGATCGGTCATTTTTTTTGCGAAATCCTCGGGCTGTTTCCGGTCGGCGATATCGGGCCAATATTCCCGTTTGAGATACATGTGCCATTTCTCGGTTAAATCTTTGGTATCCATGCCGATGCTTTGCTTTAAACCGCGGTCCATGCTTTTGGTCACTTTGATTTTACCGAAGATTTCACCGATTTTCTGTCCACCATAGCGTTCCGCCAGATAGTAAAGCACCGATTGCCCACCTTTGTAGGCTAAAAAACCGTAGAGATAATCAATCGGCGGCACATATCCATTCAAAGTGGCGTCGCGCATGTACATATCGCTTTCAGTGTCCCAACCCCGGCTTTGGTATTCGGCAAGCCCCTCAATAATCCACAGCGGCATTTGAAGCCGGGCCATACCGGTAATGATCGACTGAACTCCGGCGCCATAGACCATTTGCAGCATGACAGCGTGGGTCAGCTCATGATGAATGACGTGGCGGAATTTTTCCCACTCCCCTTCATAGGGAACGACCACACGATTTTTAAAAAACTCTGTAAAACCGCCAACCGACTCTTCCGGTGGGCTTAAATCGACATTGGTCTGTTGAAAATCATTGTGGCTGTTGTGAACAATCAGCGTGATTCGATCAACAAGATCGTATCGCAAATCCTCGCGCAACTGTTGATAGCTCAACTCGGCGGTCTCTGCGGTAAATTCAGCGATGTTACTGCCGTTGTCAGTGAAGTAGATATCAAAATGTTCTGTTTGCAGATATTGCCAGTTAAAGACTTCGTACTGAACTTTATTTTTGCCAAAATATTGGGCAAAGCTAATCTGTGAAAATGCAAATAAAAATATCAAAATTATGCTTAATTGTCTATTCATGGTAAACTCCCTGCCAAATTTTCAGGTTTGATATAAAATCTATTAAGATTTCACCATTAAAAGCTTTTTTTCTGATTCAATTAATTCAACTCTGACCTTGGTAAAAGGTTCAGAAACAGAAACTGCATTGCAGCGGTTGCTTTTTACTCTTTAGATTTAACAGTATGAAAAATGGTTCTCATTCGGTTTTGAGACATTGGCTGAGTTATCATTTTTCGTCAATTAAAAAATTAATACGTAATGGTTAACTTACTTTTTTGTCGGAGATTTCGGTTGCTGCTTTTTCGGTTTAGCGATTGGTTGTTGGCGTTGTTGCGACTTTGGAGGAAGCGACTTTTTGCCGGTTTGAACCGTCCCTTTTGGCTGCTGCTTCTTGGGAGAAGGTTGCATTGTCCGTTTGTTGATTTCTCTGTCCTGAATCTCCTGTGGAGGTCGACGAATGATTCTGCCCTTTGGTGGTCTTGCTGTTTTTTTTGATTCTATTTGTTGAATTAACGACTTTGCCATTCGTCCCATGTCTCGATCTCCGTTATTCGCTATTTGGCGAAGTCCGGGAAGAGCGCGTGGATCATTTAACTTGCCCAGACTCACCGAGGCTTGATACTTGATCGATTTGTCGGCTGAATGGAGCTTATTGACCAAAAAGTCAATGTATTTACGATCTCCGGTAGTTGCCATTTTTTCAGCGATCCCGATCTGTTGAATTTCAGCATCGTCAACCCAGGCGCTGGTAGGATATTGCTTTTTCAAATTCTCATAGCTTCGAAAGGATTCGGTATATTTTTTCTGACGTTGCAGAATATAACCCGACCAAAACTCGGCATCGTCAAGGAATTTGCTGTCAGGATACAGAGTTTTCAGCGAATCAAAAGTTTGCAGCGCCTGATCATATTCACGTTGGTAGAGCAATTTTTTAGCTTGATAATAAAGCTGAAACCCATCCTGGGCAATAGCTAATGCAGCGAAGGTATTCATCAACAAAATGATGATGACCAATTTCAAAAACTTTTTTTTCATGGTAAACAAACCTCTTCTTGCCATACTTGCTAAATTTTTTGTTGATTAAAATATTTAATTTCATTCAACAGTTGTGACTCCCTTATCATAAACTGAATTTCAGATAATTTCTCAGGCAGCATTTCGTCTTCCAGATTACAAAACTCTAATAATATTGGTTCCAGCTCGTCCAACAGGCTAATCAATTTATCATCGCCCAGTTGTTCGGCGCGATGTCGGCAGAGCATTGTCTTATGCTTCAGATTTCGGTATGTTGCCAATTGTTTAAGCTTTGAAAGTATCTGTTCATCTTCATCCGGGTTCAGGTTGGCGACATCGAGTAACAGAATTTCTGCTTCTTGCATAAAATTTTCCATTAACTGCTCATTGGCGTGGATCATAGACAATTCCACTTCCTTTTCAAGTTGGTTGTTTATGCTGGGTTGCCAGACAGCCAATCTTCCGATAAAAAAGCCAATAATAATTAAGGCGACACCTTCAGCCAGCCGAATCGTTAATGATGGCTTGAATACAAAATTTTGGAGCAACCGCTTCCAAATCGATGGCTGCTGTGACGATACGGGCCAGCTTTGTTTTAATGCGTGTTCATAGCGACGCAGCATTTCCGGGTCCGGTTGTTCTCGCTGGCGAGATTTAATCTTCGGCGAAATCAGTTTAATTGCTTTGAGATTTTCAGCGCAAACCGGACATTGGCTGAGATGTGTGTTATATTCTGATTTTTCTGAAAAAGACAGTTCACCAAAAAAATAATCGATAACACGGTCTTGAAAAGGACACTGTTTCATTGTTCATCCTTTAATAACTTTCTAATTTTTAAACTTGCTCTCAAAATATGTCCCCGAACCGTAACCGGATCACATTTTAGAATTTTTGCAATTTCATCGGTTGGTTGGTTGTTAAAATATTTTAATACAAACGCTGCCCGTTGTTGCGGCGGAAGCTTTGCTGTTGTCTGTTCAATTATATTTTTTAAATCCAGCTCTTGATACCTCTCATCAAACGGTTTATCCTTGTCGATTAAGGTATCGATCAGCTCTCTTTCATCCTCACGCTCGGATGTTTTCTGGTTCAGCGATAACGTCTTTTTTCGTTTTTTGCTTCGTTGAAAATCAATCGCCGCATTGGTTGTGATCCGATAGAGCCAGGTCGAAAAACTTGATTTTTCCTGAAACCGGGCAATACTCCTGAATGCGTATAAAAATGTATTTTGAGCCACATCCTGAGCATCGTTGTAATTGCCGACCAGGTCGTACGCCAGAAATAGCACTTTATTTTGATAACGTTTTACTAACTTTCCGAAAGCATAACTGTTACCACTTTTTGCTTGTTCAACTAATTTTTCATCCGATATTTTCATTGTTCATAACATATTGACGGTTAAATTGAAGGCAGCGTTTAATCTTTACTGGGCGCTGATAAATATTTTTATCAGCGGTCTTTCAATTGTCAATAAAAAACCGGTAATCGCTCTTCAGCGATTCGGCGCAACAACACCCGGTATGCCGGGCGATTTGCCAGCCGGTAAGCCAAAGAATGGTGCATTGGTGGGTAGTTCGTGTCTTGTATCTGCCTGTTAAAATCTGTTAATTGATCTACAGCAAAATTGAGTTTTTTTTCAGTTACCAGCAACGAGAACTCTCTCCAGATTTTCAGAAAACGATTAATATCGCCGGTTGTTTGCTGCGCTGAAAGCAGCATTACCTGAAATAATTCATCGACACCACCGCCGGCGGCTTTGTAGGGCCTGAGGTTGAGGCGAATTAATTCTCCTGAAAAAGAAATTTGTTCTGATAAATCCTCATCGGCTACGGCTTCAACAGCATCCAGTTCGGCGCTGAGAAATTTCAGCGCTGCTGGCGGATTTTCCAAAATGTGTCTCATACCGAAAACACTCTGGTAAATGAGCTTATAAACATCCTGAATTTGTAAACCAAGGTGGATTCGCTGTTGTTCCTGGATCAGTCGCAACAGTTGGAGGCGGAGTCGATTGTTTTTCACTTTGTTATTATTGCCTTTCATTAAAGCAAAGATCCTTTATTGGGATTCAAGCTCCAGGTTGGCTAAAAGAATCTGAAGTGGGATTCGCGCCAATTCAATTTTTCCGCCTTTCAAATTCAGTGGTATTAATTTGGTGATTAAGTTTCCTTTTGTCAGATGGATCGACGGATAGAGATAGTTGTGCTTAATTTCACAGGAAATTAATTTGGGTTTATAACCCCAGTTGAGCAATTTGCGGGTGTCCTGAATGCTTTTATCGATAGCTTGCGGATCGAGCGACCTGAGAATATTATCCATAAATTTCGGACCAATCTCTGTAACATACAAGTAACCCGCCATTGAAAGTTCCTTGGCCGGATCAACGCCCTTGCCGGCCAGGTCCAAAGTCATGTTCAGATCAGACCCTTTTATTTTTTCCTTATCGGTAGGTAGCAGTTTGGCTGAGTTGATTTTTGCCAGGTTGGCTTTAATTTTCCATTCAATGTCCACCGGCTCGCCTGAATGGAGGTTGCTATAAATCAAACCCGACATGTTGCCATCATACAGTTTCATGTAAAATCGGGGAATGATAATTCGTTCATGATCAACGATCAAATCAAGCTGAATATTTTCCACCAGATAATCCAGCACAGCAGCCCGATGGATATAGAGTTGCGAAAACGGTTGATCGCCGTGTTGATAATAAGGACGAAACAAATTATAATACAGCAGGTCTGTTTCGACAAATCCTTTTTGGATGCTACCGACCTGGATCAACGCCTCATTTTCTATGTCGATCGCTTGAGAAAAATGGATTCTGGCGACAACAGAGTCGAGGCGAGCCAAATTTTGATAGCTCAAATTTAAATTTTCCGATTCCAGTATCCCGGATGCATGTAAAATGTTTCCGTTGAGCCGTAATTGGGTTTGTTGGTTAATTTTTCCGTTGATTTTCAAGCCATCGAGCAAGCTCATGCTATCGGCGCCGGTATCGGTATGTATCCGGAAGTTTGCCTGCGCCAGTAACTTTTCTCCGGACAGGCTGTCCAGGCGCGCGTTGATTTTCAGTGTGGTTAATAAATCAGCAGCATTGACAACACCGCTATCGACAATAAGCGTTTCAAAATCGGGCAACGATAGCAGAGCGTTTGTTGAGATGTTATACAAAGGTTGGGGAAATAATTCCGTCATGACCAAACTGTCCAATTTAGCATCCAGGCGGATGTCAGCGGCTAAACCATCAGATGAAAAATTTATTATCCCTGACAATGCTCCCAACGAAAGATCGATATCCGGATAGTCAACATTAGCAAAAACCGTTATTTGACCTGTCACATCGAT
>DSAU01000285.1 GCA_011046315.1 bacterium | reverse complement strand
TGATGTTGATCTTTTTGCCGGCATAATTTTCCAATTCTTCCGGCAGGGCTGATGACACATACAAAATCCGCGTCAAATCATGCGAATGATTGAGCACGAACAGATCTTCGGCTTTATGGAGAAACAGTTGATTCTGTTTGTAATTTTCGATTGTAATGCCCGGGAACAAATGTCCCAGGAAGCCGGGTCTGCCGCGATGAAGCAGCTTGTTTTCAATAAATTCAAATAAAACGTTTTGTTTGACCCTGACAAAAAACTTAAAAATATCACCCGGGTCAGTATTTTCATCGCCAAATTCCCGATAATCGAGTTCGTTGCCATCAGCATCAAGTTTATAATGCTCTCGACAATTTTCAGGTTCAGCTTCGCCGTAATAATTAAAACAGGGATCGAGGAACACCCTTTTAATGATGTTCATCAGCCGGATTCTAAAGTCCAGCGCCTTTTTCCGGGCAAACCGCTTTTTATCAGCAGCATCGTTCAATTTTTCTTCGAGCTCCCGCTGCAATATTCCCTTGACCATCACGCGGTAAGCATATTCGTTCGGATGTTCCGGAAAACAGAGGGTTTTGGCAATCCCGACGCCATCCATGCCGCGATTTTGCATCGAACGAAGTGTTTCGTCCAAAATATTGCCGGGTATTGAAACATTGGCATTTACCGCAGCCACTCCGCAATTGCTCTGTCCCGCAGCACGGGCGAGCCGCTCTTCGAACAATTTCTCATCTCTTTCGATTTCGCGGATCATCTCCTGACGAACACGGTAACGGTGGTCGACACGCTCCTTCAGCCCGATCCAGTGGATTTTATCAAACCTGCCGCGCAACTGCCGGATATCAGTGAAACCCAGCGCAGCCAGGCAGCGAATCACCTGCATCTGAATCATGGTAAACGCATTGATGATCTGCCGGGTATTGACCGCGACATCGCGCAGTTTTTGCAGCGCCAAATTGCTGGTGGCTATTCCACGGGAGCAACCGTCATGACAATTCCGGTTCCGATCACATCCAATGGCGACCAGCGGCGCTGTTCCCCAGATCACACCATCAGCACCCAGGGCAACCGCTTTGATTACATCCTCGTAAGTGCGCATCCCTCCTGACACAATAAATTTCACCCAATTTCTCAGCCGGTCCTGTACCAGCCGGTTGTGAATCAGCGGAATGGCATATTCCAGATGCATGCCCATTTGCCCTTTGATGATATTGGGTGATGCTCCGGTGCCACCGCGGGGTCCGTCGAGCCAGATCTCAATCTTCATCCCGTATTTTTGGACATAGTCTTTCATTTCCGCTGATAACTTCTGTCCGGGCTGCCAATCCGGAAATCTGGTTTTTAATATTTCTTCAGTGTTATCTTTGGCGATTCTCGCCAGACCGGTGGCGATGAACTCGATATCGATCGAGGGCGATACTTTGATCGAAATAACGCACTCCGGATTAATCATTCGTACCACATCGATGAACGCCTTGACATCCTCTATCGAATAACAGTTATGAAACGGAAACGGAGAAATGATGCTGCTGTAAGAATACTCGATAATTTCTTCACAAAGCCGGATCAAATTCTCGAAGTCAATTGGATCGATCCGACGTTCTGTTTTCAGTTGATAAACAACCTCCTGAATTTCCCTGAGCGCATTTTTGATCTCGTCTGTTACATTGTTCAGATCATCAAGCTGATCAAAACGGCTTAAATGGGATCCAGCCAGCGGCGCCAACGGATGATCCTGTTTCCGGGAAAGCTTTTTCAACATCAGATACAGCTTTTCGATCTTGTCGCGATTTAAAAGTTCGAGCCCTTCTACGCCGCGCATATAGGATACCAGTTTGTTGACCTTTTGTGCCAGGATGTGGCCCCCTATCCCCATTTTTGCACCCTGACTATAGGCGATAACCACGCGCCGGGCTTTTTTAATGGTGGTTTTATTCACGCCAAACAATCCGGTTTTCAATTCGGTCGAGACGAACGGCTCATCTTCCTCTTCCACTACTACCACAAATTGGAACAGTTTTAACGACGGGTGTTGATTAATTTTTTTGAATAATTCCGGGTTGGTTTGCTGATTGATAGCGTTTTGTTTCAAGATATCGACCATCTCTTTGGCCGTGTATTGTTTGCCGGTTACAAAAAATGGTTTGATCAATTGAATTTCATTCTCCGTGAAGAAAATGGGCTCACCCTTTGAATTTAAAAAGAAACAACTGGGATAGCCTCCTTCCCCGGTATCGTATTGAATACCCAAGTCTCTGGCGGCGGTAACATGCGCTTTCCAGGTATCCAGACCGATTGAGCCAACAGATTTGCCACCAAACATCCATGGCGCTTCCAAAGTCAAATTTTTATCCAGCGGCAGCGCAGTTTGAACTTTTTCCAATTCACTTTCATCGACATCAATCGGATTTTTATTAAAAAGAATCTGCATCACATCAAATCCATCGCCGAGCAATCCGGCGCCCGGCACATTTTCCAGCAGCAGCATGGCTGGATCACCGGCAGCCATCTTCCCCATCGATTTAATCAGCTCACCAGGCCAGACAAAATCGCGACCAAACAGTTTTTGATTGGTATCGCCCAAACGATAAAATTGATGCGGCACCGTTACAGGCAAAATCCGTTGTTTTAATTGACGATAAGTTCGTATATGATCCGGGGGTATCGGTTCACTCTCTATCAGATTTTGGTTTAGCTCATCATAAGCCTGGATCAGCGCTTTATTTTCAAAAATGGTTCGCTGGATTCGATTTTCGATTTTATGGAAATCAATCAACCGCCCTTCTTCACCGACAGTTTTTTTAATATCTTTAAAGCCCGACGCGCCCAATACTTCCAGAATTTGAACTTTGCGCGATTCTGCCTGGTTGTTCAACCGTTTCACCGCCCAGTCAACGTCCAGGCTGAGTAATTTTTCAGTGGTGGTTTTATTTTCGATAATTGCGCGATAGGCTGTGGGGTCCAGCGCCAGTAAAGCAGAAAAATCGATCAGCGTCGCTTCTGCGCCCCGCTGAATAGTTTTCTGGGTATCCGATGCCAGCCGAATTCCTCCGGAAGCCAAAATGCTCAGCTCGTGCCGCCTGCCGATTCGCATTAAATAGTGATGCAGCGCCCGAACCGCCCTCGATGTTACAAAGTACATTTCCCGATTCCGCGAACCGTGCACATGCAACAAATCCACACCATGATCTAAAAATTGATTAATCTTTTGTTTGACCTGGGAAACCAGCGTCAACGAGCCAATGAGATCATGTTCAGAAATTTCCAGATAACCGCAAATAAGCGGCTGATCTTTGCCCAATGACGCTGCTGACTGTTTGATATAGTTCAGGGTTCTCTCAATCTCCGGATGATATTCAATTTCAAACACCGGCATCCGCCAGAGGTCGGAAAGAAACTCCCGATTGGTTTTGGGGCTGACAATGAGCTGGTTGATCAGCTCATGATCCACCCGCGGAACGATCACCTCTGGTAAGCTGGTATATCCTCCCTCCTGCAAAATGAATTGATAATGCTCCAACAATCGATCTAACGATATGACCACCAGACTTTTTTGATGCTCGGCGGTTTTGATAAACGCCAATTCTACTTTACCGTTGCTTTCTAATTGGACTGCATTGTACAGAATCGGAGACATTAGCTTAATGGTGGGGTGAACAGGATTGACAAGATTCCCCTGTCGATCAAATTTGCAAAAGTCCTCCCGTTTTCCCAGTGTCACTGACAGCTCTTCGTCGGGGTCGCCCTCATGCAGACGGTTTTGCGCCGGACCCACGATGTGAAAATGAGCAAAACGCTCTGCATCGAAACCGATTCCCATGTGCCGGTCGCCCTGGCCCGATCCTGACACCGGTATTTTACCGGTGGATGCTTCCTTATCAATTTCCATGATGATCTCTTCACTCACGTATTTATCCGACATTTCAGTGATCATCTCGGACCGGATAACTTTGGTGGTATCGTGAATCCGTTGTTGGCGACGCATCCAATATTTTTTCTCTTCCAGATCAACCGCGTTTTCGATCAACTTGTCGAGATATAGACGTTGTTGCTGGGCCAATTTATTTTGGGGACAGAAATTGACACATGCATTGCAAAGCGCGCAATTAATATCGATCAACTCCGGGATTTGTCGCGGCAGACCGGTTCGGGCGCCATAGATACAGGCGTTTTCATTGCTGCACATTCCGCAATGTATGCAGGTCTTGGTATCGATAAACAGACGGCTATACTCAAACCCCCGGTCGTAATGAATCGCCAGACCATGTTCCAGATGGGAACGGCTATCTTTCTGGTCAGCCAGGGTATGGGGACGATACAACGGGCTTTCTTTCATGATTTGCCAGAATCTACCAAGAAAATATTGCTGACCATTGTCCTGTTTTTCGAGGGCAGTTTGAAAGGCTTCACTTTTTTCCACCAGATCGAACAACTCGGTTAACGGAATATGGGTAGGACAAATATCGGTGCACCTATCACAGCGAGTGCAGCTCAAAAACCCCAAAGCTTCATCGGTAGTAATCTGCAGCCCTCGAGAAATCCGCTGTGCTGTGATGCGACGGGTAATCGGCGTTGCCGGGCCGTATAGACCAAAAACATCAGACGTCGGGCATACCCGTTCGCAACTATCGCACTCGGCGCAAGCGGCGATAATATTTTCGATGGCATCCGAGCCGTTGCGTTTTAATTGCGGTGGAATTACCCGGGGAAAGATAAATTTAGCCAATTGCCAGATTATCTTTTCCAAAGGAAAGGATAGTACGAATTTTCGACCCTGAAGTCGTTTATCATAAGTTCTAATAAACCAACTCAAGAATTTCGGGAAAATCGATACCAAAACTCTTGCGAAAAAGTTCATACCGCTGGAATTGATAAACTTACCCTGATTTAGCAGCAAGTTTGGATCACAAGATTGTTTAAATTGAAAGAAATCTCTTGCCCGGTCGTTAGCAGTTTTTTTCCATCTGTTGAGCGAAAGCGCGTTCCAAATGCCGATTCCATAGGGCCTGGCATCAAAATGATAAGCGACCAGGGACATGAGCGGAACCAGAGCAAAATAGAGCTTATGACGCAAGGTTCGGGTATCAGCGAGAAAAATTGACTGCACCAGAATTTCTTTGTTCGGCAAAAGATGGGCTTCAGTCTTTAGCTGGATATTGAGCAACCTGCCGATAATCTTGTTTAAAAATTGAGAATAATTTTCAAAAACGCTCAGCGGCAAAATGGTTTCACTCACCAGCATTGAGGGTCCCTGTTGTTTCATTTGAACCGGTAAAAAGCGATGTTCCCAGATCAAATGCGCCAGTTCTGTTGAAAGTTGACGAAAGCTGATATGATGGATCCGCCGCGTTTCACCGCCCGCGCCGAACAATTTGGATTTAAGCGCACGCTGGTAATCAACGACATCGTCAAATTCCAGAACCAGAATGTGATCTGCCGCTGATAATTCCTTCAATACATTTTTATCCTCATGAACCTCTTGCAACCGGAAACGGTCGTTTGTTTCCAGCGCCTGTTTTGAATCTTGTTCCAGATGCTGGCTTTCGATAAGCTGTGTTTCCCGAATGTAAAACTTGTCGAAATAAATCACTGAGGTCGGGGATAGATTATGCTGGCTGATAAGCTGCATAAACTGTGCAGCGTCGCTTTGATTTTGAAATGACAGCGCATACGGTTTGGAAACATAATTGTTATTTCGGACCCGCAACCGAACCGCAATAATGACCCCGAATTGTCCCTCGCTGTTGAAGAAAAAATCAAAATCCTGCTCAATGGATTTCACAATCCGAATTTCTCCGGCAGGAGAAACAACCAACATATCCAACACGCTGTTCCTGACCGAACCGTATTTGTAGCTTCCCAGTCCCATACCGCCGGTTGCAATCCAGCCGCAAATGGTTCCGCTGCCGGTGTTGGAAATTTCCTGTCGCAGGGCAAAACCGCGCTCTGCCAAAAACCGCTTTGCCTTTGGAAAAATAACCCCCGCGCCAACGGTTAAGGTTGCAGTGGATTCTTCAAGGTCTATAAAATCAAGATAAGCGAGATCGAGGATAATGTCCTCATTCAGCGGCACACTCCCGCCAAAGGGCCAGGTGGCAGCACCACGAATGGAATAATTCGCTCCGGTTTCATAAGCCCAGCTTACAAAAGCCATCAGGTCATCAATACTTCCCGGGCGAATCACAAAGGCAGATTCAATATTGGCAAGCATTTTCTTGAAAATTGAAGGAATAATATGCGTGCCGGTATCCGCATGAAAAATAGCCTGCTGTATCTCATCGGGCTTAAACACGGATGTCGCCGGTGAAAGCTTTTCCAATAACGCTTCAATTTTCGGATATTTTATTTTCTCTGGTTCCCACAATTCGTCATCCGACTGGATGAGCAAACTCCGGGCGCGATTTTGCTCTGAAACTTTAGCCCCGGCGCTCCAATTGAAATATGGTTGATAATGATTGTCTGACATCTGAGCTCGAAAATTACCCATGTTCAATCCCGTTTAAATCTGCTATCGAAAGAATCGTTTCCAGGCTTAGCTGTAAATTTTAGTTTTCAATATAATAAAATAATGGTAAAAATCAAATAATTAAATTGTAAAAAATGTATTATCTTAATCACGGGGAGACGCAAACCGATGGTATCGCTTTATTGGTGAAAAATTTAAAAATAGATGGCTTGATTTAAAAATTTTATCAGCAGTCAAATAATCACATCTTAAGCGATGGCATCGGTATTCCAACTATAGGGGATATTAGTAGGAAAGTCTGATTTTTTTTGGTTAAATATGGACACTTTTTCCTAAATGTAACCATATCCAATTAGAGGGTATTGGTTGATAATCATTAGGTTAGCTTAGTAAAAAATGAGTCAAATGAGGCCGGGATGAAAGAAAAGCTTGTATCCGCAATCAATGAAATCCACAATGATAGATCAATTATAGTATCAGACGAAGCGTCAATTAAGTCTGGTGTTGTGTTGCGTTTAATATCCTTGCTGGGTTGGAACCCATTCGATGTTAATGAGGTCAAACCTGAATATACTGTTGAATCGAAGAGAGTCGATTTTTCCTTGCGGATAAATGGAACAAATAAAGTGTTTATTGAGGTCAAGAGGCCCAATGAAGACCTGGAAGCCCACCAAGAGCAGCTTCTTGGTTATTCATTCAGAGAGGGTGTTAAGCTGGCTATCTTAACAAATGGCATCACGTGGTGGTTTTATCTCCCATTGAATGAAGGCAGCTGGGAGCAAAGACGGTTTTTTACCGCAGATTTTTTAGAACAGGATCAAACAGCTATCACTGAAAAACTGATTGAACTGCTTTCGAGGGATCATGTTGCTTCTGGAGATGCATTTAAAACTGCAGAACATCTTTACAAGTCGCATCAAAAGAAAAAAATAGTATGGGCGGCTCTTCCAAAAGCATGGTACAAAATTCTCAATGATCCCGATGACCTCTTTGTTGATCTTCTTGTTGAGACAACAGAGAAATTATCGGGATTCAGGCCAGAAATAGAAGAGGTCGAAAAGTTCATAATGAGCATCCAGAAAACACCTATCAGAAAACCTGAACCTTCGCCCACTCCGAAACCACCGATAGCACCAGGTCCTATTTATCCTAAGCCGCAACCCCCAACTTATCCTGAAGGCAGTTATATTAATAAGCGAATCAGAAGTATTCAGCTACTTGGTAACACTTATCATCCGCGCACGTGGAAAGATATTATTGTTCTCGTCTCGGAAGAAATGTATAGGCGGCACAGTGCTGAGTTTTTCTGTTGCCTTACCCTTCGCGGTTCAAGAATGTCATATTTTAGCCAACAGCCAAATGAAATGAGCTTACCCAGGCAGATTGCAGGTTCAACTTTCTTTGTCGAAACAAAGCTTAATTCAAACTCAATTATCAAGCGATGCCATGAACTTATGGGGCTTTTTGGTTATAAAGAGAAGGATCTCTATGTCTCAGCTGAATGAGATATGAGAAGTCACGAAAAGCTAACATCGGCATCAGCGGATCGCTGAAAAACGCGCCCGCTTATGCCGGGGAACCCCGCAGTAAACAACCGAGTTATGCGCAATCAGGCAGGCATAAAAGCAGCCAAGACATAGGGATGAAGAAACAGAACGTATTGCCATTGAAACGGCAATTCAACATGAACAAGCACGAGGCTGGAACGTCGAAAGCGTTGAAAAAGAAAACCGTGGCTTTGATCTGATTTCCAGAAAACCTCACCCTGAAGACCCGAAAACCGCTGTTGAAGTTCGGTTTATTGAAGTGAATGGTCGGGCAGGTGTTGGAGAAGTCTCATTGACCTCAAACGAATTTAAAACGGCGGAACGTTTGCAAAAAGATTTTTGGCTTTGCGTTATCTTTAATTGTGCAGCCAAACCGCAAATTCATTTAATACAGAATCCATCAAGATTAGAATAGAAGCCCATTGTAAAAATTGAGCAATATCATGTCGGACCTGATAAAATCTTATCATCGGCTAAGTCAACATTGAAAAATGAATGATGAACATCGAATGTCGAAATAAAAATGTCATTGATTCGGTGTTCGATATTCCAGAAAAATTAATAATAAAATTATTGCTTTATGTGCTCAAAATATATATATTTTTGATTAAATGTCATTTATGTTAAATTTGTTTATGGAGGATTTTATGCATCAGATAGATGAATTAATGGATTTAATCGAGAAACTTCCTCAGAAAGAAGTAAATACTGCCAAAACATTTATTCAATTCTTGATTGAAAAAAGTAAAAAGGAAGCTATTTCTTTGCAGGGCATAACAACAGGCAGTAAAGTGACAGAAAAAGACTTTGATGAGGCAAAACAGATATGGCAATAACAATAGATACGCATGCCCTTGTTTGGTATCTTGATAGATGATTAAACAAAAATCTATTAACAAAAGCCTTGTATTTAATAAAAGAAGCCGAAAAAAAAGATGTTATTTTTATCCCGATTATTGTTCTGATGGAATTGTTATATTTAATTGAAAAAGGTCGTGTCAATTTGCCTTTCATGCAAACTTTAGCAACAATAGAAAACAGCAGTAATTATCAGATCGTTCCTTTAGATGTAGAACTACTGAAAACTGTTGTTGCTATTGATGGATTGGAAACGCATGACAGAATTATAATGGCTGTTGCTCAGGATACCAATACGCCTCTCATAAGCAAAGACAGAGAATTATTGAAGTACCACAGTAATGTAATCTGGGAATAATTTCTCGAAAAGCTAATTTTTGGGGAATATCGAATAATGAACACCGAACACCGAATCATGAAATTTTTTATTAGTTCGACATTATAGTTGGGGGAAAGACAATTGTTGAATTGACTAATTTTAGGGGACAGGAAGTGTAGAACCTCTCGCAGAAAAAAATGATGTTCGATAGTCATGTGTTGTTTAGGATTTGTAAATCATTCGCATGATGATGTACAATTTAATAATTTTTGCATACAGAGATAAAAATAAGATAAAAAAAGCGGCAAAGCCTGCGGATAGAAACACCATAGTGATAATGTAACCGCGGCTTCGTTCAACAAGATTTTATCCCAAGGGGACAGGTCTGTCATTGAGCGTTGTTAATTCAGCTTCCAAGCATTAAAAAAAGTACGAGGTAACCAAATTAATCGTGCTTCTTTTTTGGGCTCAACGACAGATAAAATCCTAAATGTTATGCCTGAATAAGAAACGACATTTTTAAGATGAAAAATAAACTGAAATATACAATCGTAGTATGCTCCATTTTTATCTTGGGTCTAATTGTTTATAGCTTTCTATTTGGCAAATTATTTCCTTATTCTCCAATTGTAATCGGGTTTTATAAAAATGAATTAACAAACACCGTTGTTTATATTCAAAATGGCGCCGAACACCCTGATCTCACTAAAATTGATTCTTTGATCCCTAACGTTGAAAACTTTCATAAATGGAAGTTCTTAAAGAAACCAAGAATATTCATTTTTAAAGACAAAGACAGTTAC
>DSAU01000105.1 GCA_011046315.1 bacterium | reverse complement strand
CAACTGGAGCAACGCCAGCAAGTGATCGCTGCAGCCATCGCTGCTCAAGCCTGGATGCCCGGTAACGATCATCGGACGCGCATTTATCTGGGAATTGTCAAATTATCCACCGGCATCGATGCCCAACGCGGGCTCGAGCTGCTGCAGCAGGCGGTTGACGATTCTCTGAATTGGGGCAGCTTTAATGTTTATTCGATGATGGATGCGCTGTTGAGATTAAAAAATCAACTTCCGCTCCCGTTGGTCGCTAAAGCGAAAATGAGACTGACGGAAAATTTTGGTGAAGATAAGGGCTTTACTGAAAATCACAAGCTCCAGTATCGCACTGCTCGTTATCTGTACGGCCAGACCTGGCCTGATGGTCCACGATTCGCCGACGGTATGACGCCGCTGGAGGCGAAAAAAGAAGCAGAGCGCTGGATTGACGACTGGATCCAGCGCACCGTAAGCGTTGGACAGATGGAGTTCGATTCAGTAAATTATATGCAGATCTATTATCTTTGTTTGACAACTCTATTCGATTTCTCCACTGACCCGCTGATGAAACGAAAAGCCTGGATGATGATGCAACTGTTGATCGCGGATTGGGCGCCTGAATATCTCGCCGGCAACTGGATTGGCGCTCACAGCCGTGAAAAATATAACCAGGTTACCCACACGATATTGAATTGCGGTGTGGCTCAGCCGTATGGTTATCTGTTTTTTGGTAACTCTCATTTTCACCCGGAGTTACCGGAAATGTATTTTTCCGGACTGGCAGCGGTTCAGAAATTTCGTCCATTACCGCTGCTGGGAAACATCGCTACTGATCGCAGCGTCCCCTACGTTCACCGCGAAACCAAAGCGCCGCGTCGCGGTTTTGGCATCAACACCAGCGATCTGCCGATCTGGAAATACAGTTACGTCACCAAAGATTACGCACTGGGTTCATCATTCGGCGACATCACCGCCGTGGAAAATCACCGCTGGGATTTAACCTGGCTTTCTGAACGTGACGGATCGATCTGTTTTTTTATCAACCCATCGTTCTCTGCGGAACAGTTGCTAAAGTATTTTGACGAACACCCTGATAAAATTCTCGATGCCATCCTGCGTCAGCGTCCCTATTATGCGGATCCGAACAAATGGATCGAAGGCTCGCCTTATGAAGAGCTGCTGCAGCATGAGAACACCATCATCGCGCTGTATGATATTCCCAAAAAAGAGCGCAACCAACACGTGAACGGATTTTTTTCTAAAATCATTGAAAAACGAGAGGAAGAAGATGGCTGGATTTTCTGCCAGGCTGATAGCATTTACTTTGCGGTTAGAACATTGACCCGCGGCAAATGGATCGAACAAAACGACCACTACCGGCTCACGCTCAATAATCCCAAAACCGGCGTCATCATGGAGGTAGCGCAGCAAGCAGAATTTCCCTCGTTTGACGAATTCAAAACCCGTATCAAATCCAATCCGCTCTCCATCGACCGAAAAAAGTTGCACGTCAGTTACACCAATTCCCGCGGTAACAATCTGGAATTCACTTACCCAGATCAACGTTTTTTGGACGGACAGAGAATCAATTTTGATGACTGGCAGCTATTCGATGGTCCGTTCATCTTTTCGGAAAAAGGAAGCAAAATATTTGAAATCCGTTACCGCGATGAAAAAGTTGTGTTGGATTTTAATCGATTTGAAGTTAAATTTGAGGGGATGAAGGGCAAACTGAATCAATAACCCGAACCAATAATGTCTAAACAACATCCCCCGCTTACCTACACCGACCAGATGGCGGGGGATTCATTTCGTTTTTCAGTTCGACTCCCATTCTAAAAAAGTGGAATATCCAGTTAATTTTCAAATACGGGGGCTTAAAATTTCAGAAATCTGCTGAATGGTATGCAATCGTTGCCATAATATCAACTCAAAGGAGCGATCTCCTAAAAAAAGATCTACTTCTCCTGAACAAAGGTCGTTTTGGTCACTTCCCGGTCATCGATATCCGGCGACATTTTTTTGAACGCAAATTGAGCCACCCGCTCCAGTGGTTTGCTGGTCCTGGGTTCGAGGTTATTACGCTCCTTCAGCAACAACTGCGCCATTCCGTAACTCCCAAGTCCGGTGTAACCGGCTAAAATAATTGTTTTGACATCGACTGTAGTTCCAAACGGCCGATTGACCACGACCAACAACCCGCAATCCCGGCCATGTTCAATTCTTCGATTGAAAAAATCATCAAAATACTCACTAAAAGCAATGACCTGATTTGACTTTTGTGAAAAAATCCCTCGCAGTTTTCCGTTGGCGCCTACTTCGCTGACTGCGCTTTCTAATTTGCTTTCGCCCCACTCCTGAGGTCGGACAAACCGGTAAGGAATTTTTTCCCGATTATCAGAGCTGGGATTGAAGGGTTCAGCGCCGTACAATTTCGCCAGCACAATCTCGGTTAATCGATTGGCTTTGGGCGAGCCAACAATGATTGTGTTATGAGTCTTAATGAAATCGATGATTGTTTGCGGATCTTTGCCGAATTCCAGACTGGTTTTGGAAAATATATTGATCCGTTGCTTCCCACTCATCCGGTTTAAGTGTTCGGTGAAAGAATGCATTACTTTAATGTCCCATTGTCCGATGTATGATTTTTCCTCTTTTCCCGCCAGCGTACCGCCAAAAATGAAGCAGACCTCGCCAACGGTTTTTACCGAGGTCCAGAATGGCTCCTCTTGAATCTCGAACAGCTCTGAAACATCACAATGGAAAAAATCGCACACCTTTTCGATGGTTTCCCGCTGGATTTGTTTCCAATCATCATTAAAAAGACTGTAAAGGGTGGTTCGGCTGACGCCGATTCGTTTGGCAATTTCTACGAAATTTTGCTGATTGGAAGCGTGGTATAGTTCGCGAAATCTGGTAATTAATTTTGACATTGTTGTCCACTCCCTTTGTGTTTGATTAAAAGTGTTCACTCCTTTTCATTTGGAGATTTGGACAGTTCACGTCTGGACGAATATTGCGCAACAGGAACCTTTATATCGTAATATTTATAAAATATATTGAAAGCACCTTAAAAATAGTTAACAATATTTAATAAAATTTAAATCAAAAATCAAGGTAAAAATGAAAAAATAAAAAAAATAATTCTCTAATATTTACGGAAGGAGGTGATTTGTATGAAAACGCTGCTTTCGTTTTTCAGCCAACTTTTCGTTTTTACATTGATCTTGATACTCATCTTTGCTATCATCGGATTATTATACGTGATAAACAAAATCGAGAATTTTACCAGAGATGTTTTCCAGGAAATCAAACAGAAGCAAAGCATCATCCAGCAAGCGCCGCAACACGCCCCGCAACGAAGGACCTTCGAGTATATTTTGCAACCAGGAGATAATTTAATAACGCTTCAACAACGATTTGGCGTTAATTATCGCGTGATCAAAAAGGTCAACAAGATCGATGATGAAAATCGTTTATCGGTCGGTGCAATCATTTTAATTCCGGTTTTGCCAAAAAAATAACAACCTGCCAATGTCTATTAATAATTCATGATTTTGTTGATCAGCGGTTCTTGTTCCACTTCTGTTTTATTCATGATCAATCAGAATTGCATCAGTTTAGCGCAGTGATAATTGCCGGATCAGTACAATAAATATTTTTTCCTGATTGGTTCAAATTCGCGAATTTGAATGTTCCATCGTTCGATAATTGTTTCGGCAGAATCTCCATTTAGAATTGCTTTCCTGACTGCATCGGTTCCGAACGCGCGATCAAAGCTAACTGCGCGATTGGTATCGAAAATTTTGCGATCAGGATAAAGCTGGTGAATGGCTGTCAAAATATGAAGCTGAACTTTTACCGGTTCAAAGGTTTCATGATCCAAAATATGAATCTGGACACCGCTGCATTCTTCCTTCACAAACAGAAAATAAAAGGGACGAAAATGTGTCGGACGGAAGAAAACTCCGGGCAAATTTCTTCGGTTTAGTTCCTGAGCCAATTTTTCGCCCTCGATCCACGGCGCACCGATCAGTTCAAACGGAGACGTATAGCCAACACCCACGGAAATCGTTTGCAGTTCACCGATACATCCGGTGGCGCACAGATAATCCACAGTTTCAGCGTGCGGCACATGCGGCGAGGTGGGAATCCATAGCAAACCGGTATCTTTCCAGCGCATGTCTCGCGTCCAGCCTTGCATCGGCGCCACGGTTAAATCACAGTTAATACCGAATTCATGATTAAACAACAACGCCAGTTCGCCAGCGGTCATCCCGTATAGCGCGGGAATCGGATACAATCCAATAAACGAGCTAAATTTCGGATCGAGCACATTGCCATCCACCCGCTGTCCGCCCAACGGATTGGGACGATCCAGCACGATGAATTTTATCCCGGCGTCACGCGCCGCTTCCATAGCGTAAGCCATCGTATAAATGTAGGTATAGGGACGCCAGCCAATATCCTGAATGTCAAATATCAATACCTCGATATCGCTCAGCATATCCGGAGAGGGTTTGTAGGTTTTGCCATAAAGACTGTACACGATGATGCCGGTTTTTTGATCGGTATAGGTCTGCACTCTCTCGCCGCCGCTCACATCTCCGCGGACGCCGTGTTCCGGTCCGAACAATGCGATCAACTCCACCTCGGGATGATCATTTAGAACATCGATGGTGGAACGCAACTCGCTGGAGACGCCGGTATGATTAGTGATCAGCCCCACAGTTTTACCCTGAATCAGGTCTAACTGGCTTGACATTAAAACATCGATGCCTACTTTCACCCGGGGTTTTATTTCTCTGCCTTGACATCTGGCTAAATTAATCATACAAAAACATCCCAATAGAATTAGTAACAAAAATCCAAAAATGGTGTTCAAATTTTTCATTAACAGGCTCCTTTCCCATCACCAATCATTGGCGCATTAAAAAATCCATGAATTGATTAACATCAAACTATAAAAAAAGTGATCGAACCAATTATTTTTCTACGTCCATTATCGAGTTAATAAAAATTGTTCAGAACATCGAAGTGAATTTTTTAGACTGCACACTGCACATGCAGCATGAATTGTTTGGTAAAAAAAGTAGCTTTGATTATGGATTTGAATAGTTCCGTCAATAACTGTAAATTGTGTATTTATTTGAATCGCCTAACATGCAATCATTCATTATCGAAACTTAGTTGACTGTAGCAAAAAAAATTCGTCTCATTCATGATCAATTTATTCAACACTAAAACAATCAGCGTTAACAAACTTTCTTCGAGACTTTGATTCGATTGATCGCTTTAGCCAGCGCGATTTTTGCTCGATCGACATCGATTTGGAGCTGCTTATCTGCCAGCCGGCGCTGGGCACGTTCTTTGGCGTAAATGGCGCGCTCGACATTAATTTTACTGGCTTCTTCTGCTGTTTCCACCAAAATAGTTGTTTTTGCTGGCAGCACCTCTAAGATCCCGCCGCTGGTGGCAAAATATTGTGTCTGATTATTGTCCAGATCGATTTTAATTTCACCGGTTGTCAATGTGGTAACGAACGGTTCATGACCGGCAAGGATACCCAGATAACCTTCAACACCGGGTACCACCACATGCCGAACTTTGGCGCTATAGAGCACGGCTAATGGTGAGATGATTTCAAGATCGAACATTTTTTCCCTGGTTATCAAAATCTAAATTATAAACTTTTTGCCTTTTCGATCGCTTCTTCAATGCCGCCCACCATGAAAAATGCCTGTTCCGGAAGGTCATCGTATTCACCTTCGATCAAGCCTTTGAAGCCTTTGATAGTGTCTTCAAGGTGAACGTATTTTCCTTCCCTTCCGGTAAACTCTTCTGCCACAAAGAATGGTTGGCTCAAAAACCGCTGAATTCGGCGGGCGCGATTGACAACGATTTTATCCTCATCCGACAGCTCTTCCATCCCCAAGATATTGATAATATCCTGAAGATCTTTGTACTTTTGTAAAATTTCTTTGACCGATCGGGCAACGCGATAATGTTCCTCGCCGATAACTTTGGGATCCAACAGCACCGATGTTGATTCCAGCGGATCCACCGCGGGATAAATCCCCAACTCCACCAACTTCCGTGACAGCACAGTGGTGGCGTCGAGATGCCCGAACGTCGTTGCCGGCGCCGGATCGGTTAAATCGTCCGCCGGAACGTAAATTGCCTGAACAGAGGTAATCGAGCCGCGTCTAGTAGAGGTGATTCGTTCCTGCAATTCTCCCATCTCGGTAGCGAGCGTCGGTTGATAGCCCACTGCCGACGGCATTCTGCCCAACAATGCCGAGACCTCTGAACCCGCCTGGGTAAACCGAAAAATATTGTCGATGAACAACAGCACATCTCGCCCCTCATCTTCCCGAAAATATTCGGCAATCGTAAGCGCAGACAACCCGACCCGGAATCTGGCGCCCGGCGGTTCATTCATCTGTCCGAACACCATGGCGGTTTTGTCGATGACACCCGATTCTTTCATCTCCCGCCAGAGATCGTTCCCCTCACGGGTGCGCTCACCGACTCCGGCAAATACCGAATAGCCGCCGTGCTCCTTGGCGATATTATGAATCAATTCGATGATCACCACAGTTTTGCCAACACCGGCGCCGCCAAAAAGTCCGGTCTTTCCCCCCTTGGCATAGGGTTCAAGCAGATCGATCACTTTGATCCCGGTCTCAAAAATCTCGCCGGTAACATTAAGCTCTACAAATTCGATCTTATCCTTGTGGATCGAATCATAACGCTTCGCTTCCACATCTCCCAGCTCGTCAATGGGTTTGCCAATCAGATTAAAAATACGACCCAGAGTTTTCGGCCCAACCGGCATGGTAATGGTTTTACCGGTATCTATCACCTCGGCGCCGCGCATCAAACCATCCGTTGAATCCATTGCAATACAGCGCACCGTGCTCTCACCAAGATGCTGCTGAACTTCTAGCACCAGCCGGCTGTTGTCCTGTTTGATAATTTCCAGCGCGTTGAGTATCGGAGGGAGTGCAGCATTGTCAAATTGCACATCGACTACCGCGCCGATAATTTGGACGATTTTTCCTGTTTTCATATATTTACACCTCTATCGACACAATTAATTTTTTCATTATCGGGTCGCTTTCATAGCTTCGCCACTGCTGACGATTTCAAGTATCTCAGCAGTAATTTTCTCCTGTCTCAGCTTGTTGTATTCCATTGTTAAATTGTGAATAATGTTTTCGGCATTCTCGGTGGCATATTCCATCGCGGTCATCCGCGCACCCATTTCTGAGGCGTACGATTCCAGCAAGACATGCCAAATCGCGACATTGAGATATCTGGGGATCAAAATGTCCAAAAATTTTATCGCATCGGGTTCGAAGGCAAACTCGACGTATCCGGTGCATCTTTCAGGTAAAATTGGCGTGACCGGAAGCAATTGCTCCACCATCACGTCCTGCCGCAGCGCTGATTTGAATTCATTGTATAACAGATAAATCCGATCAAGTTTTTGTTCCAGATAAAGTTCTCTGACCAAATCTTCAATTTCATCTGCCTGTCGAAATGTTAAATCCTTGAAAAAGCGGGTATATTTGCCGATAATTTCATAATTGCGCCGGGAAAAATAATCGGCGCCTTTTCGACCAATCAAAATCAGGCTGACTTGTTTATCGGCATTGTTTCGTATTTCAGCCTCAGCTCTACGAATAATGTTGGCATTGAACGAACCGCACAACCCCTGGTCTGCAGTGATGATCACAAATCCGATCTTCTGCGGTTCACGAACCGAGAGCAACGGATGAAGGCTGCGATCGATATCATAAGCAACATGCCCCATGATATTGATCAAGCGATAGGCATAAGGACGCGCTTGCACAATCGATTGCTGCGCTTTGCGAAACTTCACCGCAGCCACCATTTTCAACGCACGGGTAATCTGCTGGGTCTTTTCCACGCCGGCAATGCGTTGTTTAATCTCTCTGAGTGTAGCCATGATTATGCTTGTTTAGTTGATTTTATTAAACATTGAAAACACTGAATTAACGTCTTTTTTTACACTGAAAAAACACTGAAAGTATTGCATATTTTGTTTTTTCACCACTTTCGATGGGTAGGCTGCTTTTGAATTTCAGTTGTGCATTTAGTTCGGTTCCGGAAATTCAGCTAAATTTCAGCTCTAAATACGGTCATGAAATCGCGACAGGCAGCCTGAAGCCCTGCTTGCAAATCGTCATCCAACTCTTTTTTGGCGCAAATGTCTGTTAGCAGTTGCGGATATTTGGTTTCAAGGAATTGATAAAAATCCTGCTCCAGCCGTCCAATATCTTTGATCGGGACTTCATCCAAAAATCCGTGAATGCCGAGAAAAATCAGCGCGATTTGCTGTTCGACAGGAAGTGTTTTATTCTGTTCCTGTTTCAAAATTTCAACCATTTTTTCACCGCGTTTCAATTGAGCCTGAGTCGATTTGTCTAACTCCGAACTGAATTTGGCAAACGCTTCCAACTCCCGATATTGAGCCAGGTCCAATCTCAACCTGCCGGCAACCTGTTTCATGGCTTTTATTTGCGCGTTACCGCCGACGCGCGAAACCGACAGCCCCACATGAATTGCCGGACGAACGCCGGCGTAAAACAGATCCGGCACCAGATAAATCTGACCATCGGTGATGGAAATTACATTGGTCGGAATATAGGCGGAAAAATCACCAGCCTGCGTCTCCACGATCGGCAGCGCTGTCATTGAACCGCCGCCCAACTCATCGCTCAATTTTGCCGCCCGCTCCAGCAGTCTGGAATGGAGGTAAAAAATATCGCCCGGATAAGCTTCCCTTCCCGGCGGACGCCGCAGCAGCAGCGAGACCTGGCGATACGCCCAGGCGTGTTTAGAAAGGTCATCATAAACCACCAGTGAATGCATTCCATTGTCGCGGAAGTGTTCTCCCATAGCAGCGCCGCTGTAGGGCGCGATATATGAAAATGGCGCCGGATCGTTGGCAGTGGACATCACCACTGTGGTATAATCCATGGCGCCGTGCTCTTCAAAAGTTTTCACCACTTTGGCAATGGTTGAACCTTTCTGTCCGATCGCCACGTAAATGCAATGAACTCCAAGACCTTTTTGATTTAAAATCGTATCAATCGCAAGTGTGCTTTTACCAATCTGACGATCGCCAATAATCAATTCGCGTTGACCGCGGCCGATGGGAATCATCGAATCGATCGCTTTAATTCCGGTTTGAAGCGGCTCTTTCACCGGTTGGCGATAGACAACGCCCGGCGCTTTGCGCTCGATGGGCAGGAAATTGACAGCTTTGATCATACCTTTGCCGTCCACTGGTTGACCCAGCGGATTCACAACCCTGCCCAGCAATTCCTTGCCCACCGGAACCTGCATGACTTTGCCGGTACGCTTTACCGTATCCCCCTCTTTGAGATATTTCTCATTGCCGAACAACACGCAGCCGACGTTATCCTCTTCAAGATTCAGCGCCATTCCAAAAACATGATGGGGAAATTCAACCAGCTCACTGGAAACCACACTCTCCAACCCATAAACCCGAGCGATACCATCACCAACCTGAATCAGCTCGCCGGTCTCTTCAAAACTGGTGCGTATTTCCAACTTCTCAATTTCCCGTTTGATAACAGATGATATTTCGCTTGCTTTAACTTCCATATTCGCATCTAATTTTTAGTTAAAAATGATTTCAGTTTGAAAAATTTGTTTTGAATGCTTGCATCAAAAACTTTGCCGTTGATCTCAACGATCAGCCCGCCGAGGATATCCGGATCAATGACATTTTCGACCCGGACATCGCATTGAAAAATGTGTTGCAATGTCTCCACCAACTGACGCGAAATCTCATCAGAAAGTGGAACCGTTGTCACGACCTGAGCCCGCTTTAAATGATGATAACTGTCGCATAACGATTGGTATTCACTCAAAATTTGATCGATCAGCGCAAAGCGATTGTTTTTCAATACCAGCAAAAGAAAATGTCCGAACAATGATGAAAAACGTTTTTCAAAAAATGATTTCAGCAATCGTTCGCGATCTTTATTTCCTGGTTTACGGAGCGCCAACTTCAAAACATCATTTT
>DSAU01000524.1 GCA_011046315.1 bacterium | reverse complement strand
TGGTGTTAGTTCAAAGAGGCATTGAAACAACACCACAATTTATTGTGGTGAAATAATCATCTCAAAACAGTTCTTTTAACCGCTTCAGCGGTTTATATTCACTCACCCTGTGATCGATTACGGAATGACAGGTGAACTGTTACAAATTTTTTAATTTCTACCCTGTGAACGGTTACTAAATCTTTTACATAAAATTTTAAAATTTAATTCTAAATCAACCTAAATTCAGAACAATTTTTAAGGAGGTGAAAACAGATGTCATTAGAGGACAGAGTAAAAAATATTATTGTGGATCAACTGGGAATTGACGCCAGCGAAGTCACTCCGGAGGCTCATTTTATTGAAGACCTGGGCGCAGACTCTCTGGACACCGTTGAACTGGTGATGGCATTCGAGGACGAGTTCAAAATTGAAATTCCTGATGAAGACGCGGAAAAAATTACTACCGTTGGTTCTGCAATTGATTACCTCAAATCAAAAAGCGCTGAATAAGAAGATATCGTCAAGCCCTGTTACTACGGCAGGGCTTGACATTTATCAAAATATTTTCATTTTTTGCTGCTATCCGTCTCTTTAAGATTAACCCTGGCATTAGAATAATTTTTTAATTCCAGGATTTATTTTTTAGAGTTAGTTGGATGGTAATCAAATATTATTAAAAAATTTTTTTTATGGGATTGTATATTTGTGCTCGCTGATACAAAATTGGCTGCTGATGATAAATTGAGGGAAAACAGCATGAATAAAAGGGTTGTCGTAACCGGTATGGGTGTCATTAGCTCAATCGGTAATAATGTTCCGGACTATTGGCAATCGTTGCTTCAGGGGAAGAGCGGAGTGGATTATATCACTCGATTTGATGCTGAAGCATTTGATACCAAGTTTGCGGCAGAGGTGAAAAATTTTGATCCAACAGACTACCTCGATCGCAAAGAAGCGCGTCGCATGGAAGCATTTACACATTATGCAATTGCAGCGGCGGAGCAAGCTATTGGGCATGCCTCGCTTCCGTTGGAAAAACTGGATCTGACGCGGATTGGTGTGATTCTGGGTACCGGAATTGGCGGCATGGATGTTTATCATCGGGAAACACTAAATTTATTAGCGAGCGGTCCGCGCAAAGTTAGTCCGTTTTTTATACCGATGTTGATTGCAGATATTGCCCCCGGGCATATCAGTATGCGTTATGGGCTGAAAGGTCCTAACTACACAACCGTATCGGCTTGTGCATCGAGTGCGCACAGCATTTCCACTGCATTGCGTTTAATTCGCTATGGCGATGCTGATGTTATCATCACTGGCGGAACAGAATCGACCATTACCAAAATGTGCTTTGCCGGATTTAATTCAATGCGGGCACTGTCTACCAGGAATGACGATCCCCAAAGAGCGAGCCGACCATTCGAAGCCGATCGGGATGGTTTTGTTGTCGGAGAAGGAGCTGGCATTATTATTTTAGAGTCTGAAGAACATGCATTGCGGCGCAACGCCAAAATTCTTGCTGAAATTGCCGGCGCTGGTGCAACTTCAGATGCGTATCACATTACAGCTCCGACGCCTGACGGCGACGGCGCTGTCAGGGTAATGAAAATGGCGATGGATGACGCAGGAATTCGACCGGAACAGGTTGATTACATCAACGCCCATGGCACCTCGACGCCCCATAATGATAAAATTGAAACAGTTGCAATTAAAACACTTTTCGGTGATCACGCAAAAAATATCGCCATCAGTTCAACAAAATCGATGGTTGGACATTTGCTGGGCGCTTCTGGCGGAGTAGAAATTATCGCGACAATTTTATCGGTTATCCACGATCGAATTCATCCAACCATCAATTATGAAACCCCGGATCCGGAATGCGATCTTGATTACACGCCAAATAAGATGGTTGAAAAAACAGTCAATGTAGCCCTGTCCAATTCATTTGGTTTTGGAGGGCACAACGGATGCCTGCTGGTTAAAAAATATCAGCAATAGCGAAAATAAAATAATAAACTACAAATGATAGAGCAAATTTCGACTTTTTTCCAAAAAGTTATCGGTTATTATAAAAGGACCATATTTTTAAAAAATGGTGACATCGCTCAGATTGAATCAAAACTCAATTATCATTTTCACAATAGAGAATTGATCATTCAAGCGTTAAAACATCGTTCTTTCTTGTCTGTTACCGGCGAATCCAGGCTGCAATCTAACGAGCGGTTGGAGTTGCTTGGCGACGCTATCTTGGGTATGGTGGTGGTGGAGTATTTGTTTAATAAATATCCCACTCGGGAAGAAGGCGAGTTAACAGCGATAAAATCACTGATTGTCAGCCGTAAAATATTGTCAAGCATTGCCCGCCAAATCGGGCTCGGTGAATTTATTTTGCTCAATGATGCCGAAGAAAAAGCGGGCGGCAGAAACCGACCATCTATTTTGGCGGATGCATTCGAAGCCATTACCGGGGCGATCTATTTAGACGGCGGGTTGCGGACGGTCGTCGATTTCGTTGATGAAAAACTGTTGCGCCGGATCGACGACATCGTGGCTCAAAAACAATATCGAAATTTTAAAAGTATCCTGCTCGAATATTCCCAGGGTCACAATCAAGGAATTCCCCGATATGTTGTCAAAAATGAAGAAGGCCCTGATCATGACAAATGGTTTACTATTGAAGTTTATATCAACAATAAAGCATTCGGAATCGGCAAAGGAAACAGCAAAAAACGCGCGGAACAAATTGCTGCAAAGAACGCGCTAAAAGAGCTGAAATTAATATAAAGAGAAATGGGAGGAGATTGTGGATTACTTTTTCACCGAAGAACAACAGGAACTCCAAAAGTTAGCCCGCAAAGTAGCCAGGGAAAAGGTGTTTCCGGTAGCGGCTCATTATGACCAGACCGGCGAATTTCCGTGGGACCTGGTTAAATTATTTGCAGAGTTGGATTTTTTCCGTCTTTGCATCGATTTTGATTACGGCGGCATGGGCGGTGGCGTTACCGACCTGTCAATTGTCACTGAAGAATTATCGGCTGCCTGCGGTGGGATTGCTTTGTCGGTGGCGGGAACAATGCTGGGCGCCTTTCCGATTATTCTTTATGGCACGCCGCAACAAAAGGAGAAATTTCTGCCCGCGATTGCTGACGGAAAACATCTGGCTGGTTTTTGCCTGACTGAGCCTGAGGCCGGCTCTGATGCCGGAAACGTCCGAACACGAGCGGTTAAAAAGGGCGATAAATATATTTTAAACGGAAAAAAGCATTTCATTACCAATGGTGGCGTCGCTAAAATTTATACAGTGATTGCGCTGACCAATCCGGAAAAAGGCAGCCGCGGCGCCTCAGCTTTTGTGGTGGAATCGGATTCACCCGGCTTGTCAATCGGTAAAAAAGAAGATAAAATGGGAATTCGCGCTTCAGCGACCAGCGAAGTTATTTTTGAAGATTGTGAAGTGCCCGTTGATAATCTGCTGGGGAGGGAAGGCCAGGGATTTGCGGTTGCCATGAAAACTCTCGATAAATCCCGCCCTGGTGTGGCCGCTCAGGCATTGGGAATTGCCCAGGGCGCCTTCGAGGCGGCGGTTAATTATGCCCGCAAGCGTGAACAATTCGGGCAACCGATTATCGCTTTTCAGGCAATTCAAACCATGTTGGCGGATATGGCGACTCAAATTGAAGCAGCGAGAGCGCTGATATATTCCACGGCAAAAATGATCGATGCCAATATGAAAAATTTTTCCAAAGAATCCGCCATGTGCAAAGTATTTGCATCTGATGTGGCGATGAAAGTAACCACCGATGCAGTGCAGATATTCGGCGGATATGGATACATGAAAGATTACCCAGCGGAAAAGTATATGCGTGACGCCAAAATCACCCAGATTTACGAAGGCACCAATCAGATTCAGCGCAATGTCATTGCCCAGCGGATCATTCGCGAAAGCGTCGGTTTCTGAAGCAACAAATGATAAATTTGGCTGGTGGAATTTGATTGTTCATTAATAATCCGAAAAAAAAGCGCCATTGATAAAAATGGTAACAACCGCCATTAAATAGTCATATATTTTGTTTTCAGTAAAACCTGATGTATTTCTATCGCCAGTAAAATTTACTTGCATATCTTAATAATTTTTTTTATATTGTTAAGCTATGAACAGGTTTGAAAAATTATTTAATGTTTTATAAATAAAAGAATTAAGGCACTTTTTGATCTCGTCGAAAATCCGGTAAAAGCGATAACCATGTTTCAGGAATTAACTGACAAATTAGATCTTATTTTTAAAAATTTAAAAGGACACGGAAAGCTTTCAGAAAAAAATGTCGCGGATTCGCTGAAAGAGGTGAGACGCGTTCTACTGGAGGCTGATGTCAATTACAAAGTCGCCAAAGTTTTTATCAATGCGGTGCAACAACGCGCTTTGGGACAAAAAGTTCTGCGCAGCGTCACCCCCGGTCAACAGATTGTGAAGATCATTCACGATGAATTGACGAATATCATGGGCAAATCTGAAGCGCCGGTAACTATATCGGGTTCGCCCTCGATTATCATGCTGACCGGGTTGCAGGGATCCGGGAAAACCACCCTTGCCGGAAAATTGGGATTGTTCTTTGCAAAGCGGGGGCATAAACCGGTGTTAGCTGCCGCTGATACTTATCGCCCGGCGGCGATGCGTCAGTTGGAAGTGGTGGGGCAAAAAGTCTCCATTCCAGTGGTGCTCGATCCGGCGAAAAAAGCGCTGGATATTTGCCAGAATGCCATTAAATATTGCCGAAAAAATGGTCATGACCTGGTGATATTCGATACTGCCGGCCGGTTACATATTGATAAGCAGATGATGGATGAGTTGTTGCAGATCAAGAAAAAAACCAAACCGCAGGAAATTTTGTATGTTGCCGATGGCATGACCGGTCAGGATGCCGTAAATACTGCCAGGGAGTTTTTAAACTGGTTAGATTTTGATGGTGTTGTATTAACCAAAATGGACGGCGATGCGCGGGGAGGCGCGGCGCTTTCGGTTCGGATGGTCACCGATAAACCGATCAAGTTCATTTCCACCGGCGAAAAATTTGATGCACTGGAAAAATTCCATCCACAAAGAATGGCTTCACGCATTCTGGGAATGGGAGATATTGTAACGCTGGTTGAAAAAGCTCAACAGACAGTGGATCAAGAGCAGGCGGAAAAATTAGAGAAAAAACTGCGGCGCCAGGAATTTACATTAGAGGATTTTTATGATCAACTGCAACAGATAAAAAAAATGGGTCCGCTGTCTCAGTTGGTCAATATGATTCCAGGCGCACAGAGTAAAATATTAAAAGGAATTGATGTTGACGAAAGCGCTTTTGTTAGAATTGAAGCCGTTATTAATTCAATGACTCCGGACGAAAGAAGACGTCCGCACATTATTGATGGCAGCCGGCGCAAGCGAATATCTCGTGGTAGCGGCACCAGTGTGCAGGATGTCAATCAATTGCTAAAGCAATTTAAAATGATGCAAAAAATGATGAAAAATGTGAACAAGATGGGTTTTAAAGGTCTGCCCATCGGTTTATAAATATAAAGGATAACTTCAGAATTTAGGAGGTAACAGATTTGGCAGTAAAATTACGACTGACGCGAAGAGGGAAAAAAAAGCAACCTTTTTATAGAATTGTCGCCGCTGATTCGCGAGGCGCGAGAGATGGCAAATACATCGAAAAAATAGGCCATTACAATCCTCTGACACAACCGGCTGATATTGTTATTGATGAGGAAAAGGCTTTTTATTGGTTGAATAACGGAGCAATACCCACGGATACTGTAAAAAGTTTGTTCAGTCAGGCTGGGATTATGATAAAATGGGGTTTAATGAAGCAGGGCGTTGATGAGAACCGGGTTGAAGAAGAATTGAAAAAATGGGAAGTGTTACAGATTGAGCGGCGGAAAAAGCAGGAGGCATCCCAACGCGAGGCAGAAGAGGAACAATCTCGGCAACAGACTGAAAATGTACCGAAATCAGAAGCTGAACCGGTAACAGAAGAGGTATCTCCTGAAATAGAGAGCGAGAAAATTATGTCCGAAAGCGCTGAGCTCGAATCGTCAGATCAACAAAACACAGATGATGACGGCTCAACCGATGAAAAAATTGAATCAGCATCGGAACCGGACAAAGAATAAGCTTCCTCACGCGGCGATTAAAGGAGGTGGTAGCTCCTCAGCAGATGGTCTTTTTCAGTTGAAGAAAATGGATGTCATTATTCCTTTTTTCTACTAAATCTTGTTGCCGAACTCTACTGTCATGATCTAATTGAGGAGGGGAAATTATGTTCGCGGAATCCAATGAGAGAACGAATTCTAATGCAAGTGACATGAAGGCGTTTATCGAAAACATCGCCAAACATCTCGTTGATAAACCGGAAGAGGTAAAGGTTACCGAAATCGATGGAGAGCGAACAATCGTCTATGAGCTCAGGGTTGGCTACGGCGATCTGGGAAAGGTGATTGGGAAACGCGGTCAGACCGCTAGATCGATCCGCATCTTGTTATCGGCTGCATCGGCAAAACGCGGAAAACGAGCTGTTCTCGAGATTCTGGAATAGGATCGCATATCTGCCAATGTTGCAGGATGATGCTGTTTAATAACAAATGTTCGCAATGAAATTAAGACCCGATTTTATTACCATCGGAGCTGTTACCCGAGTTCACGGAGTTCGTGGAGAAGTGATCGTCTCTCCGATTACTGACGATGTTCAACAATTTTTTCGATTCCAAAAGATATATCTGTATAGCAGCTCCAACGGAAGGCGAAAAACAGTTGACATTGAATGCGTCAAACGAAAAAAAAATTTGCTGATCATCAAATTTAAAAACATCGATGATCGCAATCAGGCGCAAGAATTGAAGGGAGCTCTTGTCGAAAAGCAGTTCGATGATGCTGAAGCCTTAGCCGATGATGAATACTATGTTTTTGATCTGATCGGTCTTACAGTAAAAACGGTTGATGATCACATCGTCGGAAAACTGCGCGATGTTTTGTCTCTGCCTGCTAATGATGTCTATGTTGTGTTTGATGAACAAAATCGGGAATACTTAATTCCGGCAATCAAAGACATCATCAAATCAATTGATTTGGAAAGACAGGAGATAATTATCGATCCCATTGAAGGTTTGTTATAGATCAGTTTAATGAAGATTCATATCATAACAGCTTTTCCTGACTTGTTGAAAGGTCCGTTAGACGAAAGCATTATCAGGCGAAGTCAGGAAAAACAGCTCGTAGAAATCCTGATTCACAATTTACGCGATTATAGTGAAGATAAGCACAAACGGGTGGATGATTATCCTTATGGTGGCGCGCCGGGAATGATTCTCAAACCCGAGCCGATTTTTAACTGTATCGAAGCTGTTCTAAACCAGTATCGGATAGAAAGCCCACAGCTAATTTTTTTAACGCCCCAGGGAAAAACCTATAATCAAGCCCGGGCGATTGAATTGGCACAACAAGAACAGCTCATTTTTTTGTGTGGTCACTATAAAGGAATCGATGAACGGGTTCGGCTTTATTGGCAAATGGAGGAAATTTCCATTGGGGATTATGTCCTGACTGGCGGAGAATTGCCCGCTTTGGTGATTATCGATTCGGTGATACGATTGATACCCGGTGTGATCAGTGATTTAAATTCTGCCAAAACGGATTCCTTTTATGAAAATAAATTGGACAGCCCATATTATACACGGCCCGAAATTTTTCGCAACATGAAAGTTCCCGAAGTGCTGCTTTCCGGGCATCACGCTGAAATAAAAAAGTGGCAGCAGCAACAAGCTCTCGAACG
Organism: bacterium; assembly: GCA_011046315.1. Lineage (GTDB taxonomy): Bacteria > Zhuqueibacterota > Zhuqueibacteria > Thermofontimicrobiales > Thermofontimicrobiaceae > Kaytiofontadaptatus. Next base: position 2,275 of record DSAU01000524.1, on the reverse strand, counting down.
GACCATGACATTGAGACGAGATCTTTTAAAAACTGACAATGATGATCAAAAATAATGAAGTTAAGGATTTAGTGAATAGGAGGCTGGATAGATGAACAAAGTGGATTTGGCAGTAACGGATCAGATTAATAGCGACTTGCCTGACTTTGGACCCGGAGACACTGTCGCGGTACACGCCAAAGTCGTTGAAGGCGATAAAGAGCGAATACAGGTATTCGAAGGCGTTGTGATTAAGAAAAAAGGAAAAGGGATTAACGCGACCTTTACGGTGAGAAAAATATCTCAGGGTATCGGTGTGGAAAGAATTTTCCCGTTGCATTCTCCCAGAATAGCAAAGATCGAACGACTGAGAGCCGGCAAAGTACGTCGCGCTAAGCTGTATTATCTCCGCGGTCTGAAAGGTAAAGCAGCGCGTATTGAAGAAAAAAGATAATATGCCAACAGACATGGCAATGCGAAGAACCGTTATTAAGTGATTGATAGCGGTTTTTTTTTACTGTACCGGTGTGAAAGAGTCGATTTTTATTGACATTTATTCAAAAAATATCTTTATTATTTCTAATCAATTGCCAAACTGTGGGCAATAAATGAACTGAGCTTACAGCAGTGTTGTTATGAACCAAAGAATTCAAACATTGAGACAACAATCGCTATCTGCCAGGCCCTTTATTTCAGTAGAACGGGCGTTGCTGTTGACAGAGTTTTATCGAAATGGAATGGTGGATCGGGTTTCCACACCAGTGGCGCGCGCGATGGCATTTCGACATATTTTGGTGAATAAACGAATTTGTATTAATGATGGCGAGCTTATCGTGGGCGAGCGCGGTCCCGAACCCAAAGCAACGCCAACTTACCCTGAAATTTGCACCCATTCGTTATCCGATCTGGATGTTTTAGATCGTCGCGAGAAAATATCGTACTCAGTGGATGCACAAACCCGAGATATTTATCGGAAGCAGATTATTCCTTTTTGGAAAGGCAGATCAATTCGGGATCGTATTCTCGAAGAAGTCGATGAAGAATGGAAATCCGCTTATCAGGCTGGCATTTTCACTGAATTTATGGAACAGCGTGCCCCGGGACACACAGTGCTTGGCGATAAAATTTATCATTTTGGATTGATTGATTTAAAACAGAAAATTGAAGCGACTATCGCTGCGCTCGATTTTTTTAATGATCCGGAAGCATTGAGCAAAAGAGAACAGCTAACAGCCATGGCAATTGCAGCCGATGCATTGATAATTTTCGCCAGACGACATGCTCAATTTGCCAGAGAATTGATAAAGACTGCATCCGATCCTGATCGAAAAAAAGAGCTTGCAGCTATCGCTGAAATTTGTGAGCAGGTTCCCGCAAATAAGCCAAATAATTTTCACGAAGCGCTGCAATATTATTGGTTTGTTCATCTGGGTGTGATTACAGAAATGAATACCTGGGATTCGTTCAACCCAGGCCGGCTGGATCAACACTTATTTCCATTTTACCGGCATGACATCGAGAGTGGCAGGTTGACGCGGGGTGGGGCAAAGGAGCTGTTACAAGCGTTTTGGATAAAATTTAACAATCAGCCGGCGCCGCCCAAAGTCGGCGTCACTGCGCAAGAGAGCAATACCTATACTGATTTTTGCTTAATCAATATCGGTGGTTTGACTGATGACGGAAGTGATGCAGTGAATGAATTGTCCTATTTGATATTGGATGTGATTGAACAGATGCGGCTGTTGCAGCCCAGCTCCATGATTCAGGTAAGTAAAAAAACCCCCGACCAATTGATTCACCGCACTTTGAAAATTATTAAAACCGGTTTTGGTCAACCTTCTATCTTTAATACCGACGCCATCATCCAGGAGTTGCTGCGGCAGGGAAAAAGTCTGGTCGATGCACGCAACGGCGGCTGTAGCGGGTGCGTGGAAACCGGAGCCTTTGGTAAAGAAAGCTATATTCTCACCGGTTATTTCAACCTTCCCAAAATATTAGAGATCACCTTAAATAATGGGATTGATCCGCTAACCGGCAAAAAAATCGGCGTTACTACCGGAGATCCCCAAAAGTTTAGTTCTGTTGATGAGCTGAAAGCTGCTTTTCAGAAGCAATTGAAACACTTTATTGATATCAAAATAAAAGGCAATCAAATCATTGAACGATTATACGCTCGTTATTTACCAGCGCCGTTTTTATCGATTTTTATTGATGATTGCATTGCTAAAGGCAAAGATTATGACGACGGCGGCGCACGTTATAATACATCATACATTCAGGGCGTGGGCATTGGTAG
>DSAU01000132.1 GCA_011046315.1 bacterium | reverse complement strand
AGGTGTGCAAATTCGTCCAGATCTTTTAAAAAATTATTATTGTACTTGAGCAGCCAATCGCCAGGTTTTAGACCCGCCCGATGCGCCGGAGAGCCAGGAATTACCTTGCTGATGACGATTTTTCCGCTGACCAGCGAGTCAATATTAATGTCAATACCCAGCCATCCTTTTTGTTCATGGTGTGCTTTGATAATTTCAGCGGCGATACTGCGAATTTGGTTGCTGGTCAAAATAATCGCATTTTGGGACGAATAGTTAAAGAAGGCGGGCCCCATGGTAAAAGCATCAGGAAAAAGTTGCGCCGAAACGATGCCGATCAATTCACCGTTAATGTTAAAAGCGCCGGCACCGTTGCTGCCGGGATTAATGGCGGCGGATATTACGAACATGCCCTGCTCACTGACACTATTAACAATCCCAAAGGAAGCAAATGGAGATATGCCCATTGAGTTACCGACGACCAATATCATCGAATACATGGGGGTGTTGTCCGAGTCGCCGAAAGTCGCTGGTTTTAATTTCTGTGCGTCAATTTTAATAATCGACAATCCGGTTAACTCGTCGGTTCCGATATATTCAGCTGCATATTCGGTTGAATCACAGGTGATGACAAATATTTCTTCAAAGTTTGCCAGAGTGCTGCTTTTAGTGATGATGTAACCGTTTTTGTTATAGATTATTCCGGACCCGACAATTTTAAGCTGATCTTTTTTTTCTTCGGTATTGTTCCAAAAAAGTGAAATGATTCCACTACTTTTATCAATCGTATAGGAACGGGTGGTTTTGGAATTGACTGTAACAATCGAATGCTTGGCGTGATTGATAAGTCGGCTCAGTTCGGATTGTAATTCTAAAAGCGGACTTGGTTTTTGTGAGTATCCGTTGGATATAAAAAAGACAATAGCCGCACAGATAACAAAACTGAATGTTGATTTCTTCATTGGAATAGGTAACTTTAAAATTACTTTGACTAATACAACATTGCTCAGTACAAATCAGCTTGATTAGTAAGATGTCGCATAATAGTATCTATCTGCCTGTGAGCGTTCCAATCGTTTATCTTGCCGAGCAGCATGCCTGGTTGAATCGATTGAACTTGTTTTTTCGTGAATTTTCGTCGGCTGACCCATGAAAACATCGCGGTTTTGTGAAACAATGCTCTTAATCGGCTTCTGATCGATCGAATAAATCGTAATCGCGCCGTTAGTCGCTGAATGCTCAGCGGCATAACCACCCTTCCGTTCGATGCTATTTATCGCTTGCTGTGTATAGCTGTTTTGTTGAGAAATTTTTGAATAGACGAGAACCACTACCAATAAAATCAGAATTGCTGATAAACTGTAAGCCGGAATGCGAAACTTCCAGGATGTAAGTAGTTGTGTGGTTCGGTACAGAGGTCTTTTGTTTTCGATCCGGATACGGGCGCGTAATATAGCCTCGAAATCAGGTGAAACTTTTAATGAAGGCAGTTGTCTCAGAACGTGATGAAGCTTTCTGGTACTATTCATTTTCTGATAACAGTCGTCGCAATGCTTTAGATGGTTTTCAAAATCGACTCGATCCTGCTGGCTGATATTCCCTTCGACATATTCAGAAATTAGTCCTGTAAAATTGTGACAAGTTTTCATTTGCCTCCTTAGCTGGTTAGAGATGTGAACGACGATAGCAGAGATGAATATTAAATCAACCGACATCAGCAGCTGATTTTAATTTACCTCTCCAGTAAAGTTGTCAATTTTTCTTGTAATTTTAAACGCCCCCGATTGACGCGGGACTTTACAGTACCCAAAGGTATATTCACAATTTCACTGATTTCTTCGTAGGATAATTGTTGCACATCTCTTAAAATAATCACTTCCCGAAACTTTGGAGATAGCGCCATGATCTGCTCATGAATTATGGCTTCCTTTAACCGGCTATCCACATCCTTTTCAGGATTATAAGCTTCGTCAGAAATATCATAATCTTTTTCGTTAAATCCAAGTTCCGATATTGAAAAGAATCTCCTCCTTTTTCGTTTTCTAAGTTCTGTTTTTGCTAAATTCCCCGCTATTGTGTAAATCCAGGTGGAAAATTTGGCAACCTTCTGATAAGCTTTGCGATTTCGATATACACGTAAAAAAGTTTCCTGAACCAGGTCTTCGGACTCTTCGGTGTTACCGAGAAACCGATATATAAAATTCAAAAGCTGATTTTTATACCGCTTGACAATCAAGTCAAAGGCATAAAGATCGCCGTTTTGAAATTTTTCAATTAATTCTTCGTCAGTCGGTCGATTACCTTTTTTCTGATCTACCATCAGTGTTTCCTAACAAAAATTTTAACACAAGCGCTATCCTAAAAGTTCCCAAAAATTTTTTTAAATCATTAGACTCGCAACGCGAATCAAAGCGTATCTGACCTTAGCTAAATTTAAAACTGAACCATAGCGATTTAAAACAAGCGATAAAAGGTCCAGAATAAACAAAAATATTGATCACGATTGGATAGCTAACAGCAGCGAATCAATTAACGATCAATTAGTTGAAGCGTGCTGAAAAACGTGCTGATCCTTGTGTTAATTTTGAATTGCTGGTTATTATTTGTACAATATTGTTTGGGACAACCAGATGTGTCCCTTAGCCACGTTTTTCTATATCGAGTAAGTTACGACAGCCGGCTTTAACTGGTCATCAGTATCGGCTTTAGTTTCAGTTTTGCAAAAAAAATGTACCTTCTTTATTTGTTGATTAGGTGATAAATCAACAACTCTAATACCAATTTTGGTGGCTGATAGCTGGTTTTAAGATGCAAATCAGCTTCTGCCAATTTTGAAAAACCCTGTCGGATTTGTTCGGCTGTAAAGTTATTCGTTTGCATTTGAATTTTTGCTAAAAAAAATGGATGCAATCTGGTGACTGCCTGCAACTCAGCTGTCGATAACCGTTTCAACCCTTTCATCTCAATCAGTTTCAACATGTTTATCCAGTGACGGTTTAGCTGAATCACAATTCCTGTCGCCCTTTCGCCTCTATCTATTAGATTGTTTAAAATGGAAAGGGATTTTTTCATTTTTTTTTCACCTACTGCATCGCAGAGGTCAAAAACAGAATGTTGCCTCAGCATGCTGGATGTTTGTTGAACATCCTCGGCAGTAATCTTTTGTCGGGGATAAATATTAATCACGATTTTTTCGATTTCGTTCACCAGGTCAAACAGTGAATTTCCCACGATTTCATACAGCGCATTACACGCCTGGATTTCAATATCCAGCTTTTTTGTATTAATATAATTTTTTATCCAACTTATGGTCTCATTGCTATAAAACGGACGACAGTTGACGTTGCAGGCTTTACTTTTGACAATTTTATAGCTTTTCCCGGACAAGTCTTTGACGGGAGCGCTGAGTATTAAACAGGTCGATGGTGATGGTTTGGCGACATACTCTTCGATCAATTTCATTGCCGACGGTTTGAAGCGTTGAATTTCTTTGACAATGACCAGCCGTCTCTCCGCCACCATCGGATAGGATTTGGCAGCGTCAATCACGATTTGCGCGTCCACCTCGCCGGCGTAAAATTGATCGAAGTTAAAATCCCGTGTCGCGGTATCGATTAATTTTTCGGACGCCCGATCTATTAATTCTTCTTGAAGATAGACCTCCTCGCCATAAAAAAGATAAACCAGATGAAGTTTGTCTTCAGAAAGATGCTGCAATGCTTGAAAATAAGTGTAGCTTTTATTTTTCGTTTTTGTCTGTACCATTATGATATCTTTTCGTGTTTATTGAGCTGTTGTTTTAATTGCTCTTTTTTTATTGCCAGTCGCAACGTGTAAAAAAATCCGCCCCAAATCAATCCCAACGACAACATCATCATCAGCACTGCATCAGTTTCCATTTAATTGTCCGTCCTGAAAATTTTGCGATATATTTTTTTGTTGAAAATTAAAAAAACGATAATGACGATCAACCATTGAAATAAACAAGTTCCCAGAGAATATGTATCGAACGGATTCCACCAGTTTTTTGACCATGAGATCGATTGCCAGAACCACCATATAATTAAGACGGCAAACTCTATCGGGATGATGTATTTAATAACAATTTCATACCATTTGCCGATATTGATGTCGTTACCGAGCTGGTTGATTATTTTTTCACGAAAATTCTTTGCGCCATAAATTTTGACCGCCGAAGCGAACAAAAATCCACTCACCATTAATCCAATGCCCCATGCCCAATCCTGGTTGCCGAAGAAACTCAGGCTTATGGCGGAAGGTATTCCCAACAGAAAACCGGTGAACCAAACCATGACAATGGATTTTTGGCGGGACAGGCCAATATCCATCAATATTCTGGTAACCATCTCAATCATTGCCAGCAACGATGACAGCGCAGCAAAACTTAACGCCAGAAAAAATATAGCAGTAAAAAACTGGCCGCCGCTAAATTTGGAAAATAGAACCGGGATCCAGATAAACGCCATTCCGGTATTTGCTGGCCCCACTTCGCTGATAATTTCTTCAGCCACAACGTTCATTTGAGGCGCCAGTGCAAAAACTGCCGGGAAAATCATAATGCCCACCAACAATGACGCCGAATTGTTTCCGAAACCAGTGATAAAAGAATTAAGCACAATGTCTTCCCGTTTTTTCATGTACACGCCGTAAGTCAACAACAGTCCCCAGCCGGCGCCGGTGGACCAGGCAGATTGCGTCAGCGCGTTTAACCACACCTGGTGGTTTAATAATTGTTTCCATTCCGGGTTGAACAGAAAATTCAACCCGGATGCTGCTCCGTCCAGCGTTAATGCTCGCAGGGCGCCGATAATAATCAGCGCAACCAGGCTGGGAATAAGGATTTTGTTGGCGCGCTCCAGCCCTTTGACAACCCCTTTAAATAAAATAATTGCCCCGATTGAGATGGCGATAAAATGAAACAAAATCGGCTGAAATTGACCGGCGGAAAATTTATTCCAGAACTCCAATCCGTTGATATTGTTTAGATCACCGGCGATCGCGGCGAAAAAATATTTGACGCACCATCCCATAACAACCGAGTAATAAAACATGATTGCCATGGTGCAAAATCCGACAAATCCGCCCATCCAGCAATATTTTTTCCCGATCAGCTTTCCGAATGCACCAACCGGCCCCAACCGGGTTGACTTGCCTATCGACAGCTCTGTAATGAGCAATGGAATTGACCACAGAAAAAGAAAGATGACCCAGGGAATCAAAAATACGGCGCCACCGTTTTGAGCAACGATGCGCGGAAATCGCCAGATGTTGCCTGTACCGATCGCCATCCCCAGAGCCGCCAGCAAAAGCGCCCAGCGTGAAGAAAAATATTCTTTTTGCTCCATGTAAAACCCTTGCCTGTCTCAAAACTACTGTAATTTTTTGATCAACTCAATACCGGAGCACTTTTTATATTAATTCATGTAATATATGATATTTGCAGAAATATTGCAAGTGAAAATTTGTTGAATGTAATACCTCAATTCGAGAGCTGCATTGTCCGAAGGCAGCAGCGGAGATTTTAGCGCAATTTTTTTCGTTTTATTGGTTTCAAATTGTCGCGCTTTGCAGCAATGACTTGTTGGTTTTAGATTGACGCCAATTCGCTTTGCTGATATGGTATCTGCATGGCTCCGATTGTTTAATAATTGGCGAGTTGCCATTAAGAAGGCTTTACCGCGTAAACCAATATTTCAAAGTCGTCCAATTCAATTTTTTTTCGTCTGAACTGTCCGGCGAGACAGCCATAACCTCGGAGGACGATAAATCCGATCTCTTCCAATATTTTTTTTATTTCGGGAAAGGTGTAATAGCGATTGCAGCAATATATTTTTTTTAATCTTCCAGTTTTAGTGGTTAACTCTTCAGTCCAATAGCCGTAACAGGTTGCCGGGTCAAAATAGACGTCTTGCTCCGGATGGCGAAAAGCAAAAGCAGCGTGGAGTACATTCAGAAGCAGTTTACCATTCGGTTTGAGCGCTTTGAAAATTTGTTTGAGAATCAGAATGTTGTCCTCGTCATTAATCATTAAGCCGAACGCTCCTTCGCAAATGGAAATCGCGCCATCGAACTCCCGGTCAAAGCTCATCCGGCGAGCGTCCTGGTGGACAAACCGAACGCTGACGTTTTGTTGACGCGCATACCGGCGGGCGCTGTTTATCATTTGTCGGGAATAATCCAAGCCGGTAACACAGTAACCACGTTTTGCCAGCTCAACACAGTGGCGTCCGGTTCCGCAGCCGACGTCTAAAATATGTTCACTATTGCAAAGGTTGAACAGCCGTCGGATAAAATCCACTTCCTGAATAGTCCCGGCTGCGCCGGACTGGTCGATGTGCTCTTTTGCCAGTCGGTCAAAAAGTTTTTGAAACCAGAGCGGTGTTACTTTTTTCATCATCACCAATTGGATGTTTTTTTATTTGGATTAAACAGATTCTATCATCCTGTAAAACATGACTTAAAAAAGTGTTAATTGAGATTCGCCCGATCGGTCATTTTTAACAGCAGGCTTCTGTTTAAGCTGCGCCTGCTGCGAAATCTTTAAGGCTTGCTCAATGTCATTTAGAAAGCGCGACGGCCGGTTGGATTTGCGCTCGCCAAATAAAAACCGGCTTTTTGTATGCAGCAGCAACAAGCGTTTTTTGGCGCGGGTCATACCCACATAAAATAGTCGCCGTTCTTCTTCAATGTCCACCGGATGATCCTGCCGCCGGAAAGGGATAAGCTCCTCTTCGCATCCGGCAATGAAAACCACACCAAATTCCAATCCTTTGGCAGCGTGCATTGTCATCAACGCGACTTTTTCGGCGCGCGGATTAAAATGGTCAGTCTCGTTTTGTAAAGCGACCTGTTCTAAAAATTCAGTCAGCCCGTCAGTTTTGTTTTGCAGTTTTTCCAACAGTTGATTCCAGTAATGCTGACGTCGAAAATCGTTTTTATAATAAGCGCGGAATCGCATTTTTTCCAATACAAAATCCAGCAAGCGGGAAATTTCGAGTTGCGTTGCGCGTTCGCGTACTTGCTGAATCAGCTCGACAAATTGAATCACCGGCTGTTTTTGAGTTTCGCTGAGGGGAGCGATTTGACGACAGCGGTTCAATGCCTGCCAGAGCGAGATTTCGTTGTCGTGCTGATATTTTAGCAACAAGTTCAGCGTCTGTTCGCCAACTCCCCGCGGCGGTGTGTTGATAATTCGAATTAAGTCACTGTCGGAATGAGGATTGTGAATAATTTTCAGATAGCTCATCAACTCCCGAACTTCGGGTATTTCGTAAAACGGAATTTCTCCGAACGTCTGATACGGGATGCCGGAACGCAAAAACGCTTCTTCCAACGGTCCGAGCTGAGCATGGAGGCGATAGAGTACCGCAATGTCGGAGAATCCGGCAACCGGTTCTGCGTCATCTTGGTCTGTCCTGCCCGAATCCAGCGAAAAAAAGCTGGTCGCTCCGATCATTTTCTCAATTTGGTGGACAATGGTTTCGGCTTCGGATTTTTCGGTCGGAGTTTGGAAAATATCAATTCGCCTGTTTGAAACCAGGTTAGACCAGATATTCAACTGTTGATGGTCAGGATTTTTTTGAATCACCTGGGTTGATGCCTTTAAAATCGCCGCATCGGAGCGGTAATTTTTTTCCAATCGAAATGTCCGAGCGCCGGGAAAGTCCTGTTCAAATTGAAAAAAGAAGCGCCGATCCGAACCCCGAAATCCGTAAATCGCCTGATCCGGATCGCCAATGGCACACAGATTGGTTTGGCTGGTGATAAACTGCTGCAACAGAAAATATTGTGAAAAATTGATGTCTTGAAATTCATCCACCGAAATGTAGCGAAACATGTTTTGATATTTCTGCTTAATTTCAGGGTGGGTGAGAAACAGATCGATCGGCTGAACAATCAAATCGTCAAAATCAAACGCCAGACGTTCTCGAAGCGCCTGTTGGTAGCGTTGAAACAGAAGTTCAAACTGTTCATCGCGAATGGTTTGCGAAGGGGTTGCATTGGGATCGATTTCAGTCAAATCGTTTTTAGCATCGCTGATCTGTTGAGACAGCATCTTTATCTGTTTCTGACTGAGCTGTGGATTAATTCTTTTTAATAATTGAGTTTTTTCATCATCGGAATAGATCGAGAAATTGGGTTGATAATTCAAGAGTTGGGCTTCGTTTTTAAGAATAAAAGCTCCCAGCGCGTGGAATGTTTTGATGGTAATCAATTGTGCGGTTGCTGTACCCAGCAGGTCGATTAATCGCTCACGCATCTCTTCTGCGGCGCGATTGGTAAAGGTGACTGCCAGCATCTGTTGCGGTAGCGCGCCTTTATCTTTAATTAGCGTGGCGATTCGCCAGGTCAAGGTTCTGGTTTTGCCGGTGCCGGGTCCGGCGATGATCAATAAAAAATTCCCGTCATATTTAATGGCTTCCCGCTGATGCTGATTCAGACCGCTTTCGTCCTCAAAATCATCAGTGAATTGAACCGGCGCCGCAGATTTATTTGCTGCTTCTGTCTGGTTTGAATCCGGTGTTTCAGCATCCCTCACCAGCGATACCGGGAGGGTATTGGTTGTTGTTTCAGCAAACGGAACAATTTCATCCTGAAAAAAGGCGGTTTGCTTTCCGATTTTTTTTCGTTCGCTTTCGGTGAATACTTTGATCACGCCGAATTCACCGTCATAACCGGCGGCGATCTGTACTTCACCCTGACGCATGCGACGGATTGCCTCAGCCAGCAGTGAATTGCCGGTTTTTTCGATGGAGGAGAGCGGTATGTTCATTAAAATATCGATTTCAGGTCCCAGTTTATGGAGCAGTTTATCAAATTTTTGCGCCACAGTTTTGGTGGCAGGTCCCACATTCAAAATTTCTCCCAAAATTTCGGTGAGCGGGATCAGGCTATAATAGGGCTTGGAATTTGAATGGCTGCTGTTTTCCGGTCGATCTGCCAATTCTTCGACTCGATTGAGAACGCCCACGGTAACCTTTTTACCGCAAACCGGGCACAAACCGTTGTTGGCGATAGTTTCTTTGGGAGAAAGGCGCGCGCTGCATTTGCGATGGCCATCGAGGTGATACTTTCCTTCCTCAGGAAAAAATTCGATAGTGCCAAGAAATTTTTGGGGATCTCCGGATTTCAATGTCGCAAGAATGTTGGAATAGCACATTTCACCGTTAAAAAGATTGGCTTCTCGCGCCAGTTTTGACGGCGAATGCGCATCCGAATTGGAAACCAACGTGTATCGATCCAATTGTGACAGCCGCCAGTTCATGGGCGGATCAGAGGACAATCCCGTTTCCAGAGCAAAGATATGCGGCGTCAGATCGTCAAAACATTGTTCAATGGTGTCAAATCCGGATTTAGAACCCAGCACGGAAAACCAGGGCGTCCAGATGTGCGCCGGAATGAGAAACGACTCCGGGTGGGACTCAAGCACCATTTCCAAAAGGTTACGGGCATCCAAGCCAAGGATCGGCCGCCCGTCGGAACGAATATTGCCTATTTTTTCCAGCGCATTTTGGAATTGCTCGGCGACTGCAATAGAAGGAAAAAAGACCACATTGTGGATTTTACGAACGTGATCTCGCTTTTTATAAATGTTGCTGATTTCGCCGGTCAAAACAAATCTCACTGCTCTTTGGCAGGAAACCGGTACTTGGGCTTGCAGCGGGACTGCATATTCTTTTTTTAACCGGAATAATCCCTGCTCCGCCGGTTCGAGTTTGTTTCTGATTTCGGCCAGCCAACCGGGATGGCTGATATCTCCGCTGCCTATGATATCAATTCCTTTAATTTGAGCCCATTTATGAAGCTGCTCGAAACTCAGGTCGCGACTGGTGGCGCGTGAATAGTGTGAATGAATGTGAAAATCTGCGACAAATTTCATCCTGCCCTCAAGAAAGCGATTTCTCCGCTGTGACAATCGGATTGTGAATGTTTATTTCAGGCTATACTATAGCTAAATTGAAACTAAAAGTCAAGAGGATTGTGAATAAATTTGCAAAACATTAGATACAGCTGGAATATTGATGCCATCGCTTGATAACCTGATTATTTGACAGATAATAAAATTTTTCAATCAAGTCCGCTATTTTTAATATTTTCATT
>DSAU01000472.1 GCA_011046315.1 bacterium | reverse complement strand
CTTATATGCAGAGAGTTTAACTGATGCCATCGCTTTAAAAAAAATAATTGTTCTGGAAAATTCATGGTCGGGTTTTTAAGAACCATTAAAGGTCAGGATCATTGCCGTTGAAAATTGAGTTGCTCAATAGAAAGTTCTCCGTGAAATTGCACGCCAGAATTCATTGATCCAGCATATCAATATTCCAGCGTAATCAATTCCCCACATATTTCGAATAGAGACTTCTGGCAATTCCCGCATCGGTCGTTCCTTTCACGATCGCCCGGCTATCCGGAAAGATGATGAGTTCGTATCCTTCGATTTCGAACCGAATTAAAAATTCATTCACTCTGACGATGCCAAGTTCGGAAAGATTAATTGCGAGTTTTGCGAGATCAAGAGGGGCTTCCTTGAATGGCAAAATTTGTACGGCATTGCGACCACATAAATTCGTAAATGTGCTGCCCTGCTTTCCTTCTAAAAATTCAAACCAATGCTGATTGCACACCGGGCAGTTCTTTTGGATACTCTCTTTTGCAATATCAATCGATTGAAAACTGTTATTCCAGATGTCGATGTGGATCAAGCTTCGATTTATCGCTTCCTTGTTGTCAAGCAAAATTTTCATCGCTTCTGCGCACTGGATCGAGGCGATGATGCAAACGATAGAAGCCAAAACACCAACAGTTTCACACGTCGGCACAGAACCGGGCTGCGGGATGGAATCCATTACACAGCGAAGACAGGCAGTTTTACCTGGGATAATGTTCATGGATAAACCATACGATTCAATTGCTGCGCCATAAATCCAGGCTCGATTGTGTTTCACACAGGCATCGTTCAACAGGAAGCGCGTTTCAAAATTATCAGCCGCATCGATCACCAGGTCGACGTCCTCAATGAAGGCTTCAATATTGAAGCGGTTGACATCGGCAACAAATGGTTCGACATGAACTCTGGAATTGATCCGCTCGATCTGGCGCTGCGCCGCAATCACCTTGGGCAAGCCCTCTTTGACGTCATGTTCTTCATATAAAATCTGGCGCTGCAAATTATTCAATTCCAGAAAATCCCGATCCACCAGCTTCAAGTGCCCAATTCCGGCGCGCGCCAAAATTGTCGCTGATGCGGCGCCAAGCCCACCGCAACCCAAAATCATGACCCGGCTTGTTGTCAGTTTGCGTTGACCCGCTTTGCCGATAGCATAAAATGTACTTTGCCTGATATACCGCTCAGGTTCTTCTTTCTCAAAATTTGATTTCATAGTGTTCTGTTTTTTGGTATTAACATTTCATCAATGCAATCCGATGGCTGGATCGCGTACAGTACCAAATTCCAAGCTTTATAGTCGTGTCAAATTATTAAAATTAAAAATAAAAAGCAAGTGTTGTTTTGACATTTTTGTAATACATCAGTTGGGAGAGTGCTTCTCACGCTGAAGCGGGATCGCGATGACATGTTTTTCGGGGATCGCTGTACTAATGACAGTGTTTTGTTTATAGCTGATGCGATTGGTAACTGAGCTCCCATTTCGAGCCAGGAATGAATAGTGGCACATATATTGCTAACAATAAGCCAATTACAGAAATATATCAGTGATTAAAAACCTGGATCCAGCTTTCACCCGCGGTACACTTGTTTTAAACCGCTTGAATTGATATTTTTTTTGGCAAATAGCTGCCATGAAATTATTTAATGTAATTATCGTAATCAGAGTAACTAAAAAAACATTGACATTTGCAGTTAACTTTTTTATATTTATAATCCGCAATCGCGAGAGTGGCGGAAATGGCAGACGCGCTAGACTTAGGATCTAGTACTTTTTAGTGTGGGGGTTCGACTCCCCCCTCTCGCACAAATAATAATGACGAATCAAAAATCGTGAGAGGAGTAAATATTGGAAGTTAATATCATTGATCTTATGGATTGGAAAAAGAGGTTAGAAATTAATGTTCCTTATGAAGATCTGGTTGCCAAAATTAAAGCAGCCTATAACAAATACAAAAAAGCCATTCAATTAGAAGGCTTTCGAAAGGGCAAAGTCCCGCTGGATTTAATTAAGAAAGTTTATGGGACAAAAATAGAACGGGAAGCCGCTGAAGAATCGATGTCCGAATATTTGGAACAAGCAATCGACGATCATCAAATTAAATTTCACGACCTGTTAAAAGTAGATTCTGTTGATTTTAATAAAAAGGACGGACTTTCATTTAAAGCAACCATCCATGTTGAACCAGACATCGAGTTGACGCATTACAAAAAATTGCAAACCGAGAAAGAGGTTTACCAGGTAACTGACGAAGATGTCACCAAGGCGATAGAAAACCTTCGTGAGCAACACGCAACCATGTCCGATGTTGAAGGTGAAGCGCAGCCGGGGCACTACCTCGTTGCCGATCTGCAGGAAACCGACGCCACCGGACACCCACTGATTGGTAACAAGTACGAAAATCGGTATTTTCAATTGCAATCAGGCAACATCGATGATAATAACATTACCAATCAATTGTTGGGAATTAAAACTGGTGAAAGCCGCCAAGTGAGCATCACTGAAACTCAAAACGACAAAAGCAGCATAAAATATTACACTGTCACCGTCAAAGAGATCAAGCAGAAAAGCCTCCCAGACATCGACGATGAGTTTGCCAAAGATGTTGGTGATTTTGAAAACTTGCAGACGTTAAAAGATCAAATTTTTCAAAAATTGAATGACAATGCTCAAATGAATTATGAGCAGAAGTTAAACAACAATTTAATCAGTGAAGTCATCAAAAACAATCCGTTCGAGCTGCCGGATTTTTTGATCGAAAGCTATTTGAACGCATTTATTAAAAATTTAAAGTCGCACAACCAGCAACAAAATGTTGATGAATTAGAGATCCGTCAGAAATATCGCGCCGACGCCATCTGGAATTTGAAATGGAGATTGATCCGAAACAAAATTGCCGAGTTGGAAAACATTAGTGTCGATGAAAAAGATGTGGACGAATTCATAGAACACCTGGCGGCTAATGCTGGTGAAGATTCGGCTAAAATCCGCCGTGATTATCGTGATCAGCAACAGCGAGATCGTTTGCGATTGGAGTTGTTGGAACAAAAAGTTATCGATTTTCTGAAGGAACATAGCAAGATAAAAGAAATAAAGGTGACCTATCAGGATATGCAAAAGCAATCCGAAATGGTCGAACAGTAGGGATGAAAAAGTTACCCGATTGCACAAACATAAAAAGGAATTGGTTATGAGTTTAGTACCCATCGTTATTGAACAGACAGGACGCGGAGAACGCGCTTATGATATTTTTTCGAGACTATTGAAGGAACGTATTGTGTTTGTCGGCTCGCCGATCGATGATGTTGTTGCCAGCCTGGCGATTGCTCAACTGCTATTCCTGGAAGCGGACGACCCTGAAAAGGACGTTTATATGTACATTAACAGCCCGGGCGGTTCTGTTACCGCAGGGCTGGGAATTTATGATACCATGCAATATATTAAACCGGACGTGGCAACGATTTGTTTGGGGCAGGCTTCCAGCATGGGAGCCATTTTGCTCGCAGCCGGCACCAAAGGGAAACGGTCAGCTCTTCCGCATTCCAGGATTATGATCCATCAGCCCTGGGGCGGCGCCGAAGGTATGGCGGCAGATATTGAAATTCACGCCAAAGAAATATTGAAAATTCGTGAAGAATTGAACAACATTCTGGCGAACCACACCGGGCAAACACCGGCAAAAATTTCCAAAGATTCGGATCGCAACTACTTTATGTCCGCCGAGGACGCTCTTAAGTATGGAATCGTTGATGAAATTATGCAAACCAGAAAGCTCAATAAGAAAAAGTAACCTGATCCTATTTTCACAACCGAGGCTTAAAAATGGATAACTATAAAAAACGTCATGATCGATTGTTCGTCTGTTCTTTCTGCGGCAAAAATTCCAATCAGGTGGATTGCATCGTCACCGGACCTGATGTCTATATTTGCAACGAATGTGTAAAAAGCGCCGGTGAAATTATTCGTGAAGATATGAACCGTCGCGCCTTAATTGCCAAAAGCAAAATCCGCACTCCGGCTGAAATTAAAAATGAATTGGACCAGTACGTCATCGGCCAGGAGAATGCAAAAAAAATTGTATCAGTAGCTGTTTACAATCATTATAAGCGGGTAGAAACCGGAGAATTGTTCAACGATGATGTTGAATTGGAAAAAAGTAACATCACGCTCATCGGACCTACCGGAACCGGCAAAACATTATTAGCGCAAACACTGGCGCGTTTTTTACAGACCCCCTTTACCATCGCTGACGCCACCACGTTAACCGAAGCCGGATATGTGGGCGAAGATGTGGAAAACATTCTGGTGCGCCTGTTACAAGCCGCAGATTATGACGTTGAGCTGGCAGAACGGGGTATTGTGTACATCGACGAAATTGATAAAATAGCGCGCAAATCAGGAAATCCATCGATTACGCGTGATGTCTCCGGCGAGGGGGTTCAGCAAGCGCTGCTAAAAATTTTGGAAGGAACAATTGCCTCAGTGCCTCCGAAAGGTGGTAGAAAGCACCCCGAGCAAAACCTGATTAACATCAACACTAAAAATATCCTTTTTATCTGCGGTGGTGCGTTTGATGGGTTGGATAAAATCGTCGCCAACCGCCTTGGCAAAAAGGGACTGGGGTTTGGAGCCGAGCTTCAGCACGACAAAGCTGAAAACAAAGGCACTATATTAAGAAAAGTGCAACCCGAAGACTTGCTGCAGTTTGGATTAATTCCTGAACTCATTGGCCGGCTGCCCATCAATTGTATTTTTGATGAACTGAGCG
This sequence comes from bacterium, assembly GCA_011046315.1. Lineage (GTDB taxonomy): Bacteria > Zhuqueibacterota > Zhuqueibacteria > Thermofontimicrobiales > Thermofontimicrobiaceae > Kaytiofontadaptatus. The sequence goes on along the minus strand of DSAU01000472.1, from coordinate 5,324 downwards.
AAGACGCGCTTTACTCCATTCTGCTTGAACCTAAAAACGCACTCACCAAGCAATATAAAAAATTGTTCGAATTGGACGATGTTGAATTAGAGTTTGAAGACGAATCGCTCAAAGCCATCGTTTCCGAAGCCATCAAACGAAGGACCGGAGCCCGTTCACTGCGTGCAATAATTGAAGAAACCATGATCGATATCATGTTCCAATTGCCTGATCTCAAAGATGTAAAGAAATGCATCATCACCAAAGATGTCGTTCTCAAAAAGACAGCGCCCAATTTCGTCTATAAAAAAGTTAAAAAAACTGCTTGATTAACTGTTGAAATCAAAGCGCTAAAACCACAAAAAATCTTCCTGAAATGAGCGGTCGTTAATTTATCAAGGAAGATTTTTTTTTCTAACAATCTTTTTCACCAGCTAATATTTATGAAAATTTTATCAGCGGCATACATTGGTAGTTTTTCGAAATTGAATCAACTCCCGGCTTTACAATTACCCGAAATCGCCTTTGCGGGAAGATCAAACGTCGGCAAATCGAGCCTGATCAATTGTTTGGTGAACCGCAAAAAACTGGCGCTGACCAGCTCCACACCCGGAAAAACCCGAACGTTGAATTACTATTGCATTAACAATCAATTCTACTTTGTCGATCTTCCGGGTTATGGATTTGCTAAAGTGTCTCAAAATGAACGCTCCAGTTGGAAGAAGTTGATTGAATCATATTTGTCCCAAAATCCTTCTCTAAAAGGAGTCATTCAAATTATTGACAGCAGGCACGGTTTTACTCAACTGGACACAGAGATGCTGAATTGGTTGTCACTACACAAAATCCGGACACTGGTGACTGCTACCAAAGCAGACAAACTTCGCAGCAGCAAAGCAAAATCAATAATCGAAAAAATCGAAAAACAGGCGACTGCCTTTGACGTTCCCGGCATTATCCCATTCTCAACAGTAACTAAAACGGGCAGAAATGAAATCTGGAAAGCGATCAGCGAACTATTGGGCTAACTGCGTGAACACAATGCAAGATCATCTACTATTAACAGCCGGACCGACGCCGATTTCAGAAGAAGTCAAACAAATACTCAGCCATTCGATGTTTTATCATCGCAGCGAAAAATTTATTCAAACTTATGAATCAGTCACACATCGGCTTCAATACTGGCTTCGGACCAAAAACGATGTGATCATTTTAACCGGTAGCGGCACTGCTGGCATGGAAGCGACGATCAGCAACCTATTCAGCCCCGGCGATCATGTGCTGGTGGTCGAAAATGGCAAATTCAGCCAACGTTGGTCAGAAATTGCAGAAGCCTTTCAGCTTAAAGTGTTCAGATTGGTAGTTCCCTGGGGCAAAAGTGTTGGCGCTGAGGCGTTAGTGAAAAATTTGACAGCGATTGGCTCGCTTAAAGGGATTTTTTTGACTCATTGCGAAACATCCACCGGCGCGCTTACAGATTTGGAGATAATCATTCCTGCAATTCGCCACCAAACATCTGCTTTGATCGTGGTGGATGCGATTTCTTCGGCTGGAATTTTACCTTTAAAACCAGACGATTGGGGGATCGATGTAATTGTCTCCGCATCTCAAAAGGGATTGGGTTTGCCACCAGGATTGGCTTTTGTCGCTTTGAACAATCGCGCCTGGATTTTTTCCGAACAGTCTGAATTGCCAAAATACTACCTGGATTTGACCCGTGCCCGCCAATCTTTTCAACTCGGACGCGGCGCTCTTTTCACACCGGCGATCTCGTTGATTTTCGCCGCTGACCATGTGCTCAGCCAAATCCAACAAAAGGGGCTGGAAAACATCTGGCGAGAACGGCAGTCCCTGGCGCATCAATTCAGAGCGCGTCTAACAGAGCTTGGGCTTTCACTGTTCCCGGAAATACCTGCTGACAGTATGAGCGTCATCAAGTTTGAACCGTCAGTAAACGCCAAGCAAGTTCACGCCGAATTAAAAGAAAAATTCGGGATACTGGTATCGCGGGGACAGGGACAACTGGCCCAAAAAGTAATCCGAGTGGGTCACATGACAAACATCGGTGAACCAGAATTGGAACGGTGCTTATCGGCTATTCAAACAATACTATCAACTAAAATTGGTTGAATAGCTTGAAAAATAAACATAAAATTTCCTAAAGCGGATACAAAACTCACAATATAACCAGGGATTAAATTATGGCGCGCATATTGGTTGTTGAAGATGATTTGAACACACTTTCCGGTATGGTCGAAATACTTCAGGATGAAGGTTATGAAACAATCGGCGTTAAGTCGAGTGAACATGCACTCAAACTGCTCCAAAATGAACAATTCGATTTAATGCTCACCGATCTCAGACTTCCGGAGATGGATGGATTGACGCTTTATGAAAAAGCAGTTCCTTACAACGCCGATATGAAGACCATTGTAATGACCGCTTACAGCTCGGTTAAAGACGCTGTGGAAGCCATGAAAAAAGGGGTTTATGAATATCTTACCAAGCCTCTGAATTTGGACGAATTGTTCCTGACCATTAAAAAAGCTCTTCAGGAGAAACAGATTTTAGCGGAGAACATCGAGCTAAAACAACAGATCAAAACCTCGTATGCATTTAAAAACATTATTGGCGTCAGCAAAGGCATGCAGGATGTTTTTAGAAAAATTGAAAAAGTGTCGCAGACCCAATCCACTGTTCTCATTCGCGGTGAAAGCGGAGTTGGCAAAGAACTGGTTGCGCGCGCCATTCACTTCAACAGTCCACGCGCCAATAAGAAGCTGGTTGAAATAAGCTGCACTTCGCTGCCGGAAACCTTGCTCGAGAGTGAGCTTTTTGGATTCGAAAAAGGGGCGTTCACCGGAGCAGTTGCTCAAAAAAAGGGCCGCTTTGAATTGGCAGATGGTGGTACGATATTTTTAGATGAAATTGGCGACATTTCTGAAAGCGTGCAGACAAAGCTGCTGCGTGTGTTACAGGAGAAAGAAGTCACCCATCTGGGCGGCACTGAAGCCATCAAGGTCGATGTCCGGGTTATCACCGCCACCAATCGCGATTTGGAAATTGCTTTACAGCAAGGAAAGTTTCGTGAAGATTTATACTTTCGTCTCAACGTAATCCCGATATTCATTCCTCCGCTGAGGGAGCGAAAAGAAGACATTCCGCTTTTGATGGAGCATTTTGTTAAAAAAGCCTGTGACAAGACAAACAAACCGGTGATGAAAATTTCCGAACAGGCATTGGAAATGTGTCTCAATTACCATTGGCCGGGCAATGTGCGCGAACTGGAAAATGCGATTGAAAATGCCGTGGTATTGGGCGAAGGCAATTTCATTTTAGCGGAATTTTTACCGCTCACCGTCTATTCGAGCCCGCAGGCGAAAATCATCGAAGATTTAAAAGGTGGAGAAAAGGAGGAATCCTTTGTAAAAAAAATGGAGTTTGCCGAACGGATGATTTTAAAAGACGCCATTGATAAGGTCGGTGGGAATAAATCAAAAGCAGCGAAGAGATTAAAAATCAGTCTCAGAACCATGCGCTATAAAATAAAGAAATACAACTTGTAAAGCGAGCTTAAAATCAATTTGACTTCAGCAGCAAGTACAGACCGCCGGCGCCAAACACGATATTTCCGATCCACGCCGCCAGCAGCGGATGCAGTAAGCCGTTATGCCCCAGGCTCTGTCCCACCTTAATAAAACCAAAATATAAGAAGCAGATGAACAAACTCACACCAAAACTGACCGCAGTGCCGCTTTTGGTTTTTCGCGACGCCAGCGAGGCTCCGAACAGAATGATAATTAAATTCGCGAAGGGAAACGCGATTTTTAAATATAGCTCAACCAGCCAGCGATCTGCTTTGCCGCCGGTTCGACGAATCTCCTGGATAAATTTATTCAATTCCCAATAACTCATTTCCTCGGCTTTTTTTTGTACCCGCGCAATATCGTCCGGCTTAAAAATGAGTGTTTTAAAAATCAACGAGTCAGCATAAACAACCTCCTCGTCCCATCCGCTAAAGCGACGTGTGAAGGCACTGGCAACAACCCATTGTTCATTTTTCCAGGACATCCTGGGAGCGTCGGTTCTCTCGATTAGCACGTTATTGTTATACGTTTCGATGCTCACCTTAAACGCCGTATTTGTTTGGATATCAAAAAAGCTGACTAACAACCATCGGTCTGCGTCCAATTGCAATTGAATATTGTTGGTTTTGCGTTTGCTCTTTGGCTTGTTTTTGTTGATGTAGTTATCATAAACTTCTTTTTTCATTTGGTTGGTGTAGGGCACGAATCGCTCGCCCGAATACATCGCGGTCAGGCTTATGATAACGCCGGCAACGAACAACGGCATCAATATACGAGAGCTGGACATCCCGGATGAACGCATTGCAGTAATTTCATTATATCGCGCCAACTGCCCGACACTAAATAAACTCGCCAACAAAGTCGCCACGGGAAGCGTTAAAATGATGATATAGGGCAGATAAAAGATGTAGTATTCGATAACAATCAACAAGGGAATGTTATGATCAATAAATTTATCCAAAAAGCCGATCACGTCAATAATGATAAACATTGCTGAAAATGCGATAAGGGCAAACACCAGCGTGGCAAAAAAATTTTTAACCAAATAGCGATCTAATATTTTCATGGTCACTGTTTAAATTTTTTAGGTATGAGTTTGTTGATTAAATCTAAATTAATAGAAACCTCTTTCACCGTTTGAATCAATAAAAGTAGACCGAATATACCAACAACAAAGTTCGCCAGCCACATTGACATAAATGGAGACATCATGTCGCGGTCTGCCAGCTCTTCACCGCCGATTAAGAAAATCCAGTAGATAATAAAAAATAGCAGGCTAATCCCCCCGCCGACTGCCATACTCCCTCGCCTTGCCATTATCCCCAGCGGGGCGCCGATCAATACAAAGACGACACAGGCGAAAGGAATGGAATACTTTTTGTAAATCTCAACCAATAATTTCTTGTTTGTCAACTCGTAGCTGCGATTGATATCAGTTTCAGCCTCAACCCGCCTTAAAATGTTCCGATTAATACGAATCTGTTTTTGCAAATTATCTCTCAATCGAGAGGATGTTTTAAATTTTTCCGGAATGATGACCGAGGCTAGGTCAGGCTTTCGGCTTGTCGTTGAAGAAACGGCTTCGCCAAAATAGCGATCAAAGTGCAGCTCAATATATTTAATCAAGTTTTGCCGCCGTTTTTCAACCAGTGTTCGATTTTTTGCTATTTCCTGGCGCATCATGCGCGCGCTCTGCTCTCGGTCGCCGCGATATTCAGAATCCCGACGCTGCAACACCATATCCGGGATGGGGATGGT
>DSAU01000555.1 GCA_011046315.1 bacterium | reverse complement strand
TCTTTTGTATTTTCTCAAGAAAAAATACTAAAAATCGGCGATCCTGCCCCCACCTTTGCACTCAAATCTATCCAAAATGAATATGTTTATCTGCGCGATTTTTGCGGGAAACTGCGTCCGCCGACCAAAGATAAAAAGCAGCACGTGGTGATCATCAGCTTCTTCGCCACCTGGTGCCAGCCCTGCCATAAAGAGATTGCCGAGTTGACAGAAGTGCTGGGTGAGTTTAAAGATAAACCCATCAAAGTTTTGCTGATCAATCTGGAGGAGGAAAAGTCCAAAGTCGAATCGTTTTTGAAGAACCGAAAATATCCGGGAATTGTGCTGCTGGATAAATACGGCATGGTGGCGAAAAATTATGGGGTAACCTCCATCCCGAGATTGTTTGTTGTCAGCAAGGATGGCAAGCTGGTATGGCAGACCGAGGGATATCAGCAAGATTTTAAGCAAAAAACTCGCGATGCTCTAAAAAAATTATTTCCCGGCTCTCAATAAAACTCTATAATTCGCTTAAATTCAATTATGGGCTTTGGTTCCACTCTAACAATTTACACTGAATTATTACCCAAAACAATTATACCTTGTTTCACCTTTATTTTAAGGGTACAAGCCCGAACCAATAAATTCTATTTTCCCTTAATCAGCTAATTGAGATAGCATAACCTCAAGAGAATAGCTTGCTGTTTTTTGAAATAAAAGCTCAAATAATTTTTTAAAATTGAATTTTTTCTGATAGATAGTCGTTTAATCAGTAAAACTTCTTTGGAGAAAGCATAAATGAAAAATTTTCGCGCGACCTTACTGATTTTTGTTCTGGTGGTCTCCCCTATCTTTACGAAATTAGCGAACAGCCAAAATATTGTCGGTGAAATCGATTCATTGCGTTCACCATTTCGATTTCAAACAGTGATGCCACAAACCGGTAGCTTGCAGAATCCACCGCTTTCATTTTTCAACCAATCGCTGCACAATATGGATAATGATTATGATGTTATTTTCAACGAAGTCAATATTGACAGCCTATCGCTTTACGTACAACAATTGAGCGGTGAAATCCCATTCTGGAACGGCAGCCGAAATGATACCATTCGAACTCGCTTTTCGGAAAGCGATGGGATTATCAAAGCTCAGCAATATTTGCAGCGAAAACTGGAAAGTTTTGGATATGAAACAGAGCTTCAGGAATTTATTCTGGAAAAAAACTTCGGCGACATCGGTTTTGCACCCGAAGATCCGTTAGTCGGATGGTTTTGTCTTGAAGATAAAATTTATCATACCAGAGATGGCGGCGATAATTGGGCTATTCAACATACCTTCGAAACTGACCGTGGTATCAGAGACCTCGAAGTTGTCAACCAGCGGCTGGTTTTTGCAGTCGGCTATAACGGTCTCATGCTGACGACGAACGATGGCGGCAAAAACTGGATCGCTCCGCCATCGCTTACCCATCACCATCTTTATGGCGTTACCTTTGCGGATACACTACACGGTTGGGTTTGTGGTAATTATGGCAATATTTTTCACACTAACGACGGCGGAAGCACCTGGGAAGCACAAAACTTACCGACTTTACTGGGTATTTACAGCATTCACTTTGTTGATACTCGTCACGGTTGGGCAGTGGGTCCAAAGGGTCTGGGGCTATTCACTGCTGACGGTGGAGAAAACTGGCAGTTAAGAGATCTGCAAACGAGTGAGACATTGCTCAAGGTCTATTTTTCCAATCAACAAAACGGCTTTATTCTGGGGACCAATGGTTTGCTGCTTTGCACCAATAATTTCGGCGCATCCTGGGAAGAAAAACCACTGGATACACAGAAGATTCTCTGGGATATTGATTTCTGGGATCATCGTCTCGGAAGTCTGGTGGGAGATCAAGGAACCATTTACCTCACTGAAGACAGCGGTATGAATTGGCGTGCTCTTAATAATACACCACGTCATAATTATTACCACACAAATTTTAGTACCGATTCAATCATCTGGGTTTCAGGTCGCGGAATTTTTATGAGAACAAACGACTTTGGCAATAACTGGCAGCTACACAGCATGGACTATGTGGATATCTATTTGAACAACATTATTGTCACCAAGCCGGGAAAGGTTTTTCCGGACACGACTGTTATTCTCTGTGCTCATTATGATGCTTTGTCAGAAGCACAATATCGAAAATTTCTGGCACCCGGCGCTGATGACAACGCCAGCGGAACCGCAGCGGTTCTGGAAGCAGCGCGGATTTTATTTCCGTACGATTTCAAATACACCATTAAATTTATCCTTTTTTCCGCTGAAGAACAGGGACTGGTCGGCAGTCGGGTCTATGCTGCAGCCGCCGCTGCCCGTGGTGAAAACATCGCCGCAGTGATTAATCTGGACATGCTGGGCTGGGATTCGAACAACGATGGTGTTTTTCAAATTCACGCCAGAAATGTCAACCGCTCTCAACAATTGGGTGAGTTCATTCACGATCTGGCGCTTCAATATCCATTATCACTGGAGCCAGATTTTCTTCCATTTACCGGGACAAACCGCAGCGACCATGCATCTTTCTGGGAATGGAATTATTCGGCGGTGCTGTTAATCGAAGATATGAACGATTTTAATCCCAACTATCATTCGATTTACGATCGTTTTATGCACTTTAACATACCCTATTATCATGATATGAGCCGGTTGGCAATTATCAGTCTGGCAAAACTGGCGCTAATCAATGATGAAGCTACCCTGGTGTATTCAGACGACAGGACTGTGGTGAAAAATTTTGAGCTATATCCTCCCTATCCGAATCCATTTAATAATACGACACAAATTTCTTTTTATTTGCCGCGTCCCGAAAAGGTCAATATTTCAGTTTTTAATCTTAACGGACAGTTGGTGAAAGAGCTCGCTGATCGAAATTTTTACGATGGGCAACACGCTATAAACTGGAACGGTCAAAACTTTGCCAGTGGGGTTTACATGATTTTCATAAAGGCGGGTGAAAATATCGCGGTGAAAAAATGTCTGTTACTCAAGTGATTTCGATATAATAAGAATACCATTGTCTGGCAATTTATCTCGCAGTAATCATTTTCATCATCATGCCTACTAATTATTCTGCCATTAATCATCCTGCCAATAATCACCCTGTCAATTAATCATCCCGCCAATAATCATCCTACAAATTAATCATCCCGCCAATAATCATCCTACAAATTAATCATCCTGCCAATAATCATCCTACAAATTAATCATCCTGTCAATAATCATCCTACAAATTAATCATCCTGCCAATAATCATCCTACAAATTAATCATCCTGTCAATAATCATCCTGCCAATAATCATCCTGCCGTTAATCATCCTGCTTCATCGAAATTATTTTACAGGGAAAGTTTGCTAAAAAAATCCTGAAAGATCGAATCCCGCTTCACTGCATAAGCAATGCGCATTAAATGACGTTTGGGATTGAAGCTATAGGTTATTTGATCTGTTATGATTGGACTGTTAGTGAGGTTGGTCAATACCCAATCCGAATTAATCAAATAGGCAACCGGAGCAATATCCCAGATCACTTTTGACATGGATTGATGTTCTGCTTCAAAATCACGATAAATCTGTGCCAGATAATCGCCAATTTGTCCTTTGCCAGCCACATATTTTTCAATTTCAGGCCCGGAAACAGCAAGATGTGATGCAACCCCCTGACATGGTATTTGCAGCAATGGCACGCCGCTATCAAAAATCAACCTCGATGCCAACAGGTCCTGTTTCATATTAAACTCTTTGGTATGTTGCCAATGGTGAGCATGTCCACCCAACCAGACAACAGCAATATTTGTAATAATATCAGGTTCGGCGATAATCGCATTTGCCAGATTGGTAAGCGCGCCGATGCACACAACGTATAATGGTTTTTTTGCTGCAAACTGCGCCCGTTGAATTAAATCTTCGACGGCTTCAGAACTTTCGCTATTTTGCCATTCGCTCAGGTATCTCGTGGAACCGCGAAAAACAAAATCGTCTGCATTAATATCGACTAAGCTGAGAATTTTTAAAATTTCCTGGTAGCTTTTTTGCATACCATCGGCGGGATCAGCCGACCGTGCATTGTGAAAGGGAGCGGCGTAAACAGCTTTAATATTCAGTTTCTCAAGAGATTTCAATGCATACGTCAGTGCGAATTGATCATCAATTTCATTAAACGTATCCGTGTCCAGCACCATGTCTATTTTTCCAGCAACCGGCTCCAAGCGATGCAATCGATCCGGTTCAGCGATCTCGGGAAAATTCATTTTTTTATCTCCGCTGTCTGAGTTTGATGATAGTTAAATGAGGATAGATATTATTCAAATTTCCAAAGTAATCAGTTTTTCCATTTGATGTACTGACTTAATTTTACGACATCCGGAAATCAGTTATTTGCTGCTGAAATAATTAAAGCATCAGTTTGCCCAGAGTATCATTCCGGTCTCATGCAGGTGCATCAACAATTCATTGCTGGGGACAACTCGTACGGTGTACCCATATAATCCACTGGTATAGCAGCATATATCTCCGCCAAACCGATAGGTATTTTCGCCTGTTTGTTCCAATAACTTCATGGGTTCAGCCATACCTTTAATAATCATATTGTTATTTGCATTAATAAAACCATGATAAATTTCAACTCTGACATCCGCTGGCGACAGGCCTTCGAGAAGTAGCTGTGCAGTAACCTGGATCTCATTTCCGACCTTATAATTCTTTTTTCCATTATGCTCAACAGACTGGAATGCTATCTTGGGCCAAAATTTTGCCACTTGCTTTTTCCAGTGCGACAACTCTTTGGCTTTAGATTGGTTGTTATCAAACATAGCTTGATATTGATTGCGCACCGGCATATAAGCCCGATCAGTATATTCTCGTATCATCCGGTTAGTATTGAAAACCGGACAAATCTCAGTCATTGAATTTTTCATCAATTCGATCCAGCGTTTGGGAATATTATTTTTTCCCCGCTCATAAAATAACGGAATAATTTCATGTTCCAATAAACCGTATAGTGCATGAGATTCTACTTTGTCCTGATATTCATGATCGTCATAGGATTCTCCGCTACCGATCGCCCAACCGACACGATGATTATAGGCTTCATCCCACCAGCCATCTAAAATACTGCAATTGATTACGCCATTCATCGCAGCCTTCATGCCGCTGGTGCCACTGGCTTCCAACCAGCGACGGGGGGTGTTTAGCCAGACATCCACGCCCTGAACCATATATCGGGCGATTTCAATGCTATAGTTTTCGAGAAATACGATGTGTTGACGAAAGACTTCTTCTTGAGAAAAATGAATGATCTTCTTGATGAGTTGCTTGCCGGGATCGTCCATCGGATGAGCCTTGCCGGCAAAAATGATTTGCACGGGATAATTTTTGTTGGTGAGAATTTTTGCCAGCCGTTCGAGATCTTGAAATAGCAACGCAGCACGTTTGTAGGTCGCGAACCGCCGGGCGAATCCAATGGTCAGGGCTTCCGGATTGAGAATATCTTCCACAAAATCAATTTCAGAGGACAGCGCGCCACGGTTTTGCAACTGGGTTCTCATTCTTTGGCGAGCAAAAGCCACCAGCCTCTCACGCCGCCTTTCATGGGTGCGCCATAATTCTTCGCTGGGAATTTGGTCAACTCGTTTCCAGATGCTCAGATCTGCTGGGTTCTTTTTCCAATTAGGACCGATATAGCGGTCAAACAATCCACCCATTTCTTTTGAGATATACGAACTGGGATGGACGCCATTAGTGATGGACGTAATGGGGATTTCGTCAACCGGGATATCAGGCCATAAATGTTTCCACATATTTTTCGAAACAAGCTCATGGAGCTTGCTGACGCCATTAATCTTGCAGGCGAGATTGATCGCCAGTACAGCCATTGAAAATTTTTCGTTCACATCGCCCGGCTTTATTCCTCCCAGGGCAAAAAACTGCTGTTTTTCGATGGCTAAAGTGGTGTAAAAATCGGCAAAATATTTTTCCATTAATTTTTGTGAAAAACGGTCGATCCCGGCAGGAACCGGTGTGTGGGTAGTAAAAACGTTTCCGGCTTTGGTCAATTCCACTGCTTCGTCAAGGCTGAGGTTTTGGTTTGCAATTGCCAGCCGAATTCTTTCCAACGCGAGAAATGCAGAATGTCCTTCATTCATGTGAAAAACCACGGGATCGATTCCCAGCGTTGCTAAAGCGCGAATCCCGCCAATTCCCAATATAATTTCTTGTTGTATGCGCATCTCGCTGTCCCCGCCATACAATTCTCCGGTAATGCGCTTATCCTCTGACGAATTTTTATCCACGTTGGTATCAAGCAAATATAAATTAATCCGGCCGACATGCATCCTCCAAATTTGGGCGTAAACTTTTCTTCCCGGAAATTGAATTTCCACCAGAAGCGGCTGGTCATGTTCATCGCGCTGAAGTTGAATCGGCATATTAAAAAAATCATTTTGCGGATATAATTCGCCCTGCCATCCGTCAGCATTGAGATATTGTTGGAAATAACCCTGCTGATAGAGCAGTCCGATCCCCACCAACGGCAAGCCAAGATCGCTGGCAGATTTAAAATGATCACCAGCCAGCACACCCAAGCCCCCCGAATAAATTGGAATGCATTCAGTAAAGCCAAATTCCGCCGAAAAATAGGCGACTTGAATTTTATCAGCTTTTCCGTATTCTTTTTCAAACCAGGTTGCTTCTGTCATATATTCTTCCAGATTCTGCCGGACACGGTTCAGGTGTGCCATAAAGCCATCGTCGTTTGATAACGAGTCGAGCCGATCCTGATCGATGTGCCCCAAAATTTTAATCGGATTATGGTTGGTTTCTTCCCATAAATCATAATCCAGGCGACGAAACAGGTCTAATGCGTCAGCATTCCAGGTCCACCACAAATTGTGAGCTAAAATTCGAAGGAATTCCATATTTTCAGGCAACGAAGGGATGATGGTGAAGGTTTCCAGAGGTTTCATAAATTAGATCTCCGCAAATTTTGATTAATGATTAAGATATCAGCAAGGGATCAATTATTATTTTGAGAGAAGATTATAATAGGATTTTAACTTATCATATCAGAAATAGTTCAAGCGGAATTCCAAAATTCTTAAAATTTTTTAACCTGCAGAGGGATGGAAGTGCTCTGATAAAACTATCATCAAAATACAGAAACTTTCAACGTTGCGAAAAGCACAATCGTAAAGAAATCAAAAATGAATTACCATTAATCAATACAGCTAAATGGTCATTCCCTGAGTGTTGCTGCCATCCATTGAAGCGTGGTCAAGCTGAGCTGGCTTTAAAAAGGCACCCGATAAATTGGCATTATTCAAATTGGCATGCCGCAAATCAGAGCGCTCTAAGTGCGCCCCGGAAAGATTGGCGTCCTGAAAATTAGTGCGTTGAAAATTGGCACGCTTCATGCGAGCGGTTGATAAGTTGGCCCGCTTGAAACTACAGTTTTCAGCCTGTACGCCAAATAGCTTGGCGTGAAATAGATTTGCGTTTTCAAAATTTGCATTTTCTAAATTTGTGTCCTGTAGATTCCCGTTGTTGATGTTGGCGTTGGTAAACACTGCGTATGACAAATTTGCCCCAAAAAGAAAAACATTTTCTAAAACTGCACCGGAAAAATTAGCGCGCTCTAAGTTGGCGTTTTGCAAATGAGCATCTTTCAAATTGGCATTGGAAAAATCAGCGTTTTTTAAATTTTCATAAGAAAGATCAATTCCCGACAAATCCAGGTTTTGAAAAGATTCGCCTTGTTGATATTTCTGCAAAACATCCTCTCTCGACAATTGCGACATATTTGAATCTCCTTTCATTAATGTGGCTGGTAGCTTTCTACTGCCTCTTCAACCGAAGCATAGGATAAAAAAACATTTTCCAATTTAGTAATCTCCAGTGGACGACGCACTCTTTCGGACATATTTGCCAGTCGTAAATCGCCGCCGCTGCTTCTGATAGTGGTTAAACCGCTGATCAACATCCCCAAACCGGAGCTGTTCATCCAGGTTGCTCTTGATAGATCAATAACCAATTGTACAACATCATTCTCAATGGTTTGATAAATGAGGTTTTTGAATTTTTCAGAATCAATTCCCCCCATGATTTCACCCTGCAATTCGACCACCAGAATATCAGCCAACTCGCGCGTATTTACCTGCATAATCATTCCTCCTGCTTAATTATTCGTACCTGAGCGCTTCGATTGGATCCAATCGCGCTGCTTTTGTTGCCGGATAAACGCCAAAAAACAACCCGACAATAGTGCAAAAACTGATCCCCATAGCTATTGCCCACAGTGGGATCGCCGTGGGAAGTGGCGTTGCCGCGCCGATAAATATCCCGATCAATAAACCGAGACCAATACCGATAACACCTCCGAGATTACCTAAAATGATCGCCTCTATCATAAACTGCCAGAGGATATCCCGGCGTTTAGCTCCGACTGATTTGCGGATGCCAATTTCGCGTGTCCGCTCGGTTACCGAAACCAGCATGATGTTCATGATGCCAATACCGCCGACCAATAAGGAGATCAATGCGATACCGATGGCTGCCAGTTTAATTGAAAGCGACATCTCATTGAACGTATCAATCAGACTCTCGCTGGTAAAAATTTCAAAATCATTGTCCTTGCCAGGCGGCACTTTCCGCACCGCCCGTAAAATTCCGGTTACTTGCTCAATTGCTTGGTTCATTTGATTCGGATCTCTCACCTGGACGGTGATGTGTAAACTCCGCTTGTCGCCATACATTTTTTGAAAAGTAGAAATGGGAATTATCACCCGGTTATCCTTGCTTTCTCCAAAAGTTTTTCCTTGTCTTTCTGCCGTGCCGATGACTTTTAATTTGTGCGCACCAACCCGAATATATTCACCAATCGGATCTTGATGCGGAAAAAGCACTTCAACAATGTCCAACCCGAGAACGGCGATGCTTCTACTATAATCGACATCTGTTTCATTGATAAAGCGTCCCTGTTCTACAAAGTAATTGTTGGCGGGCTGAAATTCGGGTGTGGCGCCGGCAATTAAGATATCGGGATTGGTTTTTCTCTCCTTAAAACGAACAACCTCTCCCCAGCGCCAGGTTTCAGGCCCCACCGCGTTAACCAGCGTTGCATGTCGTTTAATCGCCAGGGCGTGATCCAGTGTCAACGGTTTTCGATTGCGGTATTTTTCATCAAGATGACCAAATTGCACCGGCGGATCTTTCTGAATTTGAAAGGTGTTCGCGCCCAGCACAGAAAGCTCTCCCACCATAAAATTTTGCAATCCTTGAATGATCGACATCATCCCGATAATGGTTGTCACGCCGATGACGATTCCCAATGTGGTTAAAATGGATCGTAATTTATTGCCGCGCAATGCATCCAGCGATACATGTAAACTTTCCATTATGTCCATACTTTTCTTCCATTATCAGTGAAAAAAGTCAGCAATTTCTCTTCAACAATCAATCAAAATGCAACGCGTTGATCGGATTCATTTTTGCCGCCTTATATGCCGGATAAATTCCAAAAAAAAGACCGACCAGCGTGATAAATAGCAGACCAACCACAATCACCAACGGCGATACCGAAGCCGAAAGAAACGAAACCTGGGAAACCAACTTGGCGATCAACAGCCCCAATCCGATGCCAATAAATCCTCCCAGCGCGCTCACCACGAGCGATTCAATCAGAAATTGCCACAAAATATTTCTCTTTTTAGCGCCGATGGCTTTGCGAATACCGATTTCCCGGGTGCGTTCGGTAATCGAGACCAACAAAATATTCATGATGCCAATACCGCCGACAATTAATGCAATAGATCCGACGCCAAATGCCACTGCATACAGCGCAGTGGTAAGTCGTTTATACATATCGGCGATCATATCCTGCTGATTAATGGCAAAATCATTTTCCGCAATCGGCGGGACTTTTCTCACCCGTCTCAATATACCGATCAGCTCATCTTTGGATTCTTCGATTAAAGCCGGATCCTTCACTTTCACTTCAATTGTCATCCAACGACGGCTGCCATACATTTTTTGAAAAACACCAAAGGGGATGATGATTTCAGTATCAAGATTATGTCCGAACAGGCTGCCTCTTTTCTCCAAAACTCCGATTACCCTAAATTTATAGG
>DSAU01000080.1 GCA_011046315.1 bacterium | reverse complement strand
TTATTTAGTTCGATCAACAACCGCGGCAGACAACTCAGCTTCGACTACCAGTTCATCACCAACAAATCCCTTTCCTTCCATCTTGCATATCGACCGGCGGTATTTGATCATGTCCAGCTCAAATCGAAGTTGATCGCCGGGCAAGACCGGTTTGCGAAATTTTACCTTATCGATTCCAGTGAAAAAAACCAGCTTGTCGGAGGGATCCTCTTCTGCATCGAGCAACAATATTCCGCCCACCTGGGCCATGGCTTCGATAATCAACACGCCGGGCATGATGGGGCGATTCGGAAAATGACCGATGAAAAATGGTTCATTGGCTGTGACATTTTTAATGCCAACCACACGCTCTTTTGGAATCAGGTCAACAATTTTATCCACCAATAAAAACGGGTAACGATGCGGTAATATTCGATGAATCGCATTAATGTCAAGTACAACTCCGCTTCCTGCAGCGCGTTGTTGATATTTGGACACAATCTTTTTCTTTTCAAATTCCTTGCGCAGCGTTTTCACCAATTCCACGTTCGCTGCATGACCGGAACGCGCCGCCATAATATGACCGATCAAGGGCGCTCCCAGCAACGCCATATCGCCGATCAAATCGAGCGCCTTATGACGAACTGGCTCATTATAGAAACGCAATTCTTTTCCGTCCAAAATTCCGTTCTCACCCAATATGGTGGACTCAGGAATGTTGAATAGCTTTTTAAGACGGTTGAATTCCTGTTCATCAATCTCACGGTCCAGAATAACCACCGCATTCTCGACATTGCCTCCCTTGATCAGTCCTTGTTCCTTCAGCATTTCCACCTCGTGCAAGAAACAAAATGTTCTCGAAGGAGCATATTCAGTAACAAATTCATCTTCCAGTGAATACAGCGAAGTGTACTGGGTACCCAGCGCCGGATTTTGATAATCCACCATAAATGTTATACGAAATTGATCTGAAGGAACCACTACAATATCAATTTTACGATTTTCATCGTGATAGGCGATGGTTTTTTCGATGATGATGTAGTCCTTGGGAGATGATTGTTCCACAAAACCGGCCTGTCGCAATTTTTCCACAAACGGCATGGCGCTGCCATCCCCCACCGGCGGTTCATTGTTAGTCAACTCTACCAGAATATTGTCAATTTCCAAACCAGCGACGGCAGCCAAAACGTGTTCCACAGTGTGGATCTGCACACCATTTTGTCCAATCGTTGTTCCGCGAGAAATATCGACTACATGATCGATGTCAGCCAAAATTTCCGGACAATTATCAATATCCAGACGTTTAAAGCGAATACCAGAATTTTCCGCTGCCGGTTTGAAAGTCAACGAACATTTGTTACCTGTATGCAACCCGACACCAACAAAAGAGACCACATTTCCGATCGTCCTCTGGTTTTTGAGCATGTTGCTTCCCTTTCGATACAATAATAATATTTCACCCTTTAGCAGACTATTTCAGATTATCTTGAGCCAACAGTTCTGTATTGAAACCGTTAACAAAAGCCAGTGAATTGATTATCTATTTTGATTCAATAGTGAGCTTAAGGTTTCAACTTTTGTTTCCAGTTCATTCAATTTTTTAAGTAAATCGGGCAGTTTTCGAACCATGGCTTCCTCGCGCTTTGCCTGCATAATCGGTCGCGCCGGATAGCCAAAATAAACCGAATTTGCCGGCAGCGACTTTGAGACACCAGACTGAGCGCCAACTGTGACACCGTCTCCGGTTTCAATATGTCCCACAAATCCGACCTGTCCGCCAACGATGTTGTTTTTGCCGAGCCTGGTGCTGCCGGAAATTCCGGTTTGCGCCGCGATAACAGTATTGGCACCGACTTCAACATTGTGAGCGATTTGGATGAGATTGTCCAGTTTTACACCGCTACGAATGATAGTCGCGCCGAGTGTGGCCCGGTCGATCGTGCAATTGGCGCCAATCTCCACATCATCTTCGATGATCACTGTTCCCACCTGGGGAATTTTATGATAAATTTCTCCTTCGGGGGCGAATCCAAAACCGTCTGATCCAACCACGGTTCCGCAATGAATGATTACGTTGCGTCCAATCTGCACATCCTCGCGAAGCGTTACATTGGCATGAATGATCGAATTGTCGCCGATCAGCACCCCTTTTCCAACAAATACACCGGGATATATTTGAACATTTTCCCCGATAACGCAACCACTATCAATAACCGCATAAGCGCCAATCCGGCAATTGGCGCCGAGTTTGGCGCTATCATGGATGTCGGCTTTTGAATGAACGCCCGCATCGAGCAATTCCTTCTGTGGGTGAAAATAGCGCAGCAGTTTCAGAAAAGAATAATACGCATTTTGAGTGCGAACGATCGGCTTTGCCACACTGGGGAAATCTTTGCCAACGATAACAGCAGAGGCAGCGGTGGAATCAATGAATTTCGCGTAGCGGGGATTAGAAATGAAAGTGATCTCTCCCTCCTGCGCATCCTCAATTTTGGCAACGCCGCGAATCTCAATTGCGGCGTCTCCCTCTACGGCGCCATCGATGAATTCAGCTATTTGCTGTAAACTCAGTTCCATAAAGCTCCTTTTTATTCATTCTCACGGTTGGCTGGGTTTAGAGCTGTTCATCAGATTTTATCTGACCGCTGCCAGCCGAAACAACCGGATTATACCCTGCTTTTTTTAAAATCGCCTCGCCCTGCTGTTGAGAGCTGAGTTCAGCGCCACATTTATTGAAAAAGCGGCTGATTAGACGATCAAAAAAACAGCAGAATCGATGTTGCCCATTCTTTTGAACAGTCAACAACTGTTGTTTATTTTTTTACAGAAGCTTTGTCCAATTCTTCCAAAATGCGCTCGGTTAAATCGGTGATCTGATCACTCACATGCAGAATATTACCAGCGGCTGTGTCTAAAATCAGATCATAATTCTCTTCCTCACCGATTTTCTTGATGATGCCATTGATCTTATCCAAAACCGGCTGCAACAGGTCTGCCTGAATTTTATAAATCTCTCCGGTTTGCGGATTATACTTTTCTTGTTGAAATTGTTGTAATTTCAAAATCAGATTCTGAATTTCCTGTTCTTTTTCTTTCTTTTTGGCGTCGCTCAACAACAGCGCCTGGGATTCATATTGATCCTGTAGTAGGCGCAATCTTTCTTGCATCTCGCGACCCTCGGCTTGAAACTGACGATCAATTTCGTCAATTTTTCGCTGGACATCAATTGCCTCTTTGAAATCACTTAATATTTTCTGGGAATGGACGTAAGCGATCTTCAGCTTCTGAGAAAATCCAGGCGCTGCTATTATTAAAATAATAAATAATGCCATCACCATTTTAATGATTTTTTTTGAACCCATTTCTTCCTCCAATTCGTTTGTGAAATTGTTATATTTGAACATCGGCGAATCGTTATTATAATTGACTCGTTCCGCTGAAATTAAATTTTTTATCCGGTACTATTTTAAAACAAAAGTTGCTATTCAGTTACAAAAAGTTAAAACTTCCAAGCTCTAATATTGGTTCCTTATCCCGCTTTGCGTAATCAGAAGCTCTTTCCGAAAACAAAATGCGGCTTCCACTGGCCAAAGGTTTTGCCGGTTACCGGATCAAAATTGTCAAAACCATAGGCATAGTCAAATCCGATGATCCCCACCATGGGCATAAAAATTCGCGCCCCGACGCCGACCGAACGTTTTAAATTAAAGGGATCGGTATCCGAAACTCTTGTCCAGGTATTCCCCGCCTCGGCGAAGATCAATCCGAACATGGTCGGATTTGGAATAATCGGAAAGCGAATCTCGGTGGTATATTTCAACAAGACTTTACCGCCAGCTGAAGTGGCATAACCAGCCAGTGGATCGTCATAGCCGCGCAACGGCGTGGAACGGGATAATCCTTCACCGCCGAGAAAGAAATATTCCAGATAAGGGATTCTGGAATTTGATTTCCAACCGTCGAGCACTCCGGCAGTTGTGTGATTGTGGAGCACGAACTTCCAGATCGCCGGCGTAAACCAACTTGCAGAAAAAATATATTTATAAAAACCGACATTTCCGCGCAAAAGCCCGCCGGTATATTCCATCGACAGTGAGACTTCCGATCCCTCGGTGGGAAACTCCGGACGGTTAAGGCTGTTTCGGCTGATAATTTGGGTAATACTGCTTGATGTCAACGGCCACTGTTCGTTAATGATATTATTGGGATTCGCCTGAACTATGCTATCGACAAAATCCCAGAGCTTGGTACGGTCAATTCGATAAATCCAGTCGCCGCGAAAATAATTATCAGGCCAGCGGAAACGACGCCCGATGCGAAACGACCCGCCGCTGCTGCGTTGGCGGTAGCCGATCCAACGGCTGTCCCGGTTCGTATCATAAAAACTGAAACCTGCCAGCGTTGGCGTATCTAACAGCCAGGGCTCGGTAAAGCTGATTTGAAAGGATCGGTAGTAACGTCCGAAATTCCAATCAAAACTCAACCGTTGACCATTACCGAAAAGATTATTCATCGCCACCCCGATACTGCCGATGACTTTATCGCGTTCACTCCAACCGGCGGACATGTTGGCTAAGTCAGTGGACTTTTCTTCAACAGTAAATTTTAGGTCAATCTTATCCTCCTCAACCGGCCAATAATCTAACTTAACATCAGAAAAATAATTCAACACCCACACTTCGCGTTGGCTGCGTTCCAGCGCTGCCTTACTAAAAATTTGCCCCGGCGCGATCCGCAGTTCACGACGAATTACTTTTTCTTTGGTCTTAGTATTGCCACCGATGTGAATCAAATTTACTTTAACCGGATTGCCCTCACTGATCATAAAATGGATATCGACAGTATCTTTTGCCACCGGTTTTTCCCTGGGATCAATTCGGGAATAGATATAACCGGAATCATAATAAAGCGATCCCAACCGTTCGCCAATCGCCTTTTGGATTTTTTCAAAGTCGTAACTGTCTCCAGAATTAAAACCGAGCAGCGAAAACAATCGTTCATCAGAATAGATTTTATTTCCTTCCCAGGTAATATCGCCAATATAATATTGCTCCCCCTCTCTGACGGTAATATCAATAAATAAGTCCTTTCTATCCTCACCGTAATAGACCGAATCCTGAACGATCTCGGCATCGCGAAAACCCTCATTGCGATAAAACTGAACGATTTTATCCAGGTCTTCTTTGTACTCGTCCTTCTTAAAATCCGCGCCGCGCCACCAGCGATCTTCTTTGGTCTCTTTCATTTGTTTGCGAAGCTTGCCGTCGGAAAAATGAGTGTTGCCGAAAAAATTTATCTTCTTAATTTGAACCTTGTTGCCCTCTGATATTTTTAACCGAAGAATCACCCGGTTTTCTTTTTCTGAATCATAAGTTTCTGGAGTAATTTGCGCCAGCAAGTATCCTTTGTCACGATACATCTTTTTCATTTTTCGCACAGCCCGGTTAATATGATAATCTGATAATACCTGTCCGCGATAAAAATTAAGTTCCTTATCGATGTCATCTTTTTTCAGCTTTTTATTTCCGACCAGTTCCACTGACTCCAGCCGCGGATATTCTTTAACGCGAATTGTTAAATAAACACCGCCTACGACCTCCTTGTCAGGGATAATTTCAATATCGGAAAACAAATGAAGACTCCACAAGTTCTTTATCGCTTGCTGAACATCATCACTGGAAATCTCTTTGCCCGGCGTCAGCCCGGAGTTAATCTGGATGATGGTTGCGTCTGCGGTCTGATTACCTTCAACGGTAACGCCCAACAATTTCGCAGTTGACCGTTGGCCAAATACCATTGTGGCAATGGCGAAAATGAATATCAGGGTGAACTTGATGATAATTCTATGTTTAACTTCTAAAAACATCATCCTCCTCCGTTATTGTAAAATGAAAATAAGAAATTTTTACCAAATTGTAAAGAAAAAAATCGCCCAAACACAATTTCCCCAAATTTTTAATGACATTTTCCCCTGTAAAAGTATATTTGATTCAATCCATAAACTGACATTATTAACTATTTTTATTGATTAAAGTTCATTCGCTACCATCAAACAGCGAGCGCTAAAACGGGAAAGAATGCCTCAGCATAATTTTTTTATCTTCCCTTCGATAACGCAATAAACTATTATAATCATACTCCATCTGCAACAGTAAACTCGGATTAATTCGATATTCAAGCCCGAGTTTGTGACTCAATCCAAACCCTTCATGCTGGTATCGATAATCCATGCCAGCCTCGAGTTGACCCGAATAACTTAAAAACAACTGATCGGCGAGATATTTACCCACCATCAGTTTGGTGCTGCGCAACAAGAAAAGCTTGGAATCGATTATAAAATTCCGCTCCTCGCTGACATTCATTTCGATCAAATTTCGTGTAAAACGGGAGCTGAACCGAACCATATCCAACCCCAGAGTTTGCTCCAACTGTCGCTCAAAGGGCCGAAATAATGGACGAAACACCAAATTATCAGCGGAAATACCAATCAGATCAGTCGCAATTTCTTTGATATTAGAGGTGGAATAACCCAGCGACGCCAGTATTTCTCCCTCGGTATCGCCCAATCTTGTATTTTCTGAGGATAGTTGAAAAACCACTTCGCCCAGCCGACCTCGTTTCTGCGCCTGTCCGGTTTCCTGATCCACAGTCAATAATGTCAAATAAATGTAATAGGGGAAACCGGTAGAATCGGTCACTGTGGTGCGAGCCTCACCATAAATAATCGGCATCAATGTGCTCCGATCAAAATCGACATCCGCATTTTTGCGATGATCCATATCAAACTCAGCCCCGGCTTTCAGAACCTGAAAATTCAAATTGAGGTATTCCACATTGCCGCGAGACGATTCCAGTCTGCCGGTAACGCCAAAGCTACCATCTCGCAAAACACCCTGAAAATCCAGTCCGCCCACCCCCGAATCCAAAATCAGGTCAACATAGACATTGTCAATACCGCTGGGAATATCTCGTCGATAATGCACATCTTTTCCGGTCAGCGCAGCAACGTCCCAATAAATGCTCCTGAGAACAGTCACCACCGGGTCATCCTCGTCACCGCCCTTGCCGTCGCCTAAAAACGGAAATGTAAAATCTACATTTTGTAAAACAATTTTCCCCCGAACATGCGGGTTTTCCACTGGTCCTGCTAACCAAAAACGCTCAGTAGAACTCTTCCCGAGAAAGGTAAAATTGCCATATTCCTTTTTTTTCATCAAGCCGGGGATATTCAGCGGCACGCCTTTAGCCGAAGTCTCCAACGAAAATATCCCCAGATTCAGCCCCAGACCTGTTATCAAAAACGGCTGCAATTTATTCGCATCAACGTCAGCCACCTGACGTAGGTTCTTAAATGTAAACGGCTTTCTTTTTATTTTTCCTGAAAGATGTTTAACATTTAAAAAGCCGTCCTGTTCCAACTCCACAGAAAGCGCAATCTCTTTTATTTCCGGGGCGACAGCGCCAAGGCGCAAATATCCGTTATTTAAATCCAGTCTAGCATCAGAAATTGACATGTTTTCAGGTGAACCGCGCAGTCGGACATACCAATCGCCCGAGCTGTTGGTCTTTTGAAAGAAAGTGGTGAACTCAGGTAAAATTGACAAAACATTGCCGGAGCCTTTCATTTCTAGCTCCAACGGATTGCCGCTGGCAAAGGGTATAAACCCCTTGCCCCATATTTCAAACTGTCCGCTCCGACTGAGAAAAATCTGGCTCAGCTGGATACCAGCCAGACTATCCCATTCAGCCGGCATCGGTTGTTTAAAATCAGGGTAATTATCATTTTTAGATCCAAGCGCCAAATGCATGCGATCGAAATAAAACCGGGATAATTTGCCCCGCTCCACATTAATGTTTCCGGAGATGATCGGCTTTTTTCTTGAACCCTGAATTTTTAATTCTGCATCACCCGCGCCGGATAACAGTCCGGATTTGTTAAACAGGGCTATCAAAGTCGCCTCAAAATCAATCTTTTCACCCTGGAAATTAAAGTCGAGCTCGTCGTCAGCAACAAGGTATTCGCCGGCGGCATGGGCGATGCGTTTGCGATTGCGCTCGATCTCCAGCCGTCGAAGGACAAATCGACTGCTGTCAAAAATAAAAGAAAAATTGCCATCATAAACGCCAACGCCGTGGTAAGTCAAACCTTTCAAATTTAGCGTCCCGTCAACAGATGGATGGTTCAGTGAACCTGAGAAATCAATCTTTCCGTGAAGCCGCCCCGAACCGACGGTTTGCGGATTTCGGAAAAATAACCTGCTAAAATCTTCCAGCGGAGAATTTGGAAACACGACCCGTCCCTGAAAATTGGGATCATCGCTCATGGTAATAGCACCATCCACCAGCATTAACCTTTCAATGACAAACCGGTTCGACTTGAATACATTATCGGTTTTTTCCAGGTCAAACTCACCGGGATAATTTCTATCGCCGGTTGCAATATTTAATTTGCCGGAAATTCGTTGTCGTCGCCGTTCCGTTGTTATCTCGCTGGTTAGCGACATGGTTCGAATCGATTCACTGGCGCCGTTCCAACCTAAAATTGTTGAAATATCAAAACCATTTTTTTGTTTTATAAGTGCAAACCGGCTTTCCGACAATTCAAAATAGGCTTTGAACGGTTGAAATTCATCAAAGCTCTGAATGAGATGGTGAAATCCGGTTAGATTGATGCGATAAGGGGATTTTTTATCAAAAAAGTCGAAGCTAAGCTGTCCGTCAAAACTATGGGACTCCGAACCGGCTCTCACTAGCAGTCGGTCTTTTTGAAAAACGATATCGCCATTAAATTGAAAGGATGAATCCATCGCATCAACATTGTCGATGTTCAGAGCAAAATTTCCGGTTATCGAGTCAGGTTGTCCCTTGCCCCGGATCGAAAAACTGGTAGCGCTATTTTTCAATCCTTGAAAAGGCGGCGATAGCGACCGGAAAAGATTTCCGTTCCCTTCGACAACCAATTGAATTGCCGGCTTTTTTTTTGTCAGATTGAGTTTGCCCGAGCCATTCAGCTCGATCCCTTGTAAATTGGTTGATAACTGGGGTATCGTTAAAATCGAATCCGCATAGGAGACATTCGCCCGGGCGCGACGAAATACCAAGGCGCCCGCCCGAATGAAAGGACTTTCCAGTTCACCTGCAATATGAGGTTGGTCAAAGGTATTTGTAAGATAAAATCTGACTGTTGAATTGCCCTGAATTTGTACCCGAGGTTTACTTGTAAAACTTTGCGCGAAACGGCTCAGATCAAACAATGACGAATATAATTCCAAATCCAACCGAGGTGCGAGGATGTTGTCAATACGGCCAAAGACCTCCACCGGCGAACCATTGAAACGCGCAGTGGCGTTGCGCAATATGCAATTCCAATTTGCTATATCGGCGTTGATTTGAATATCCTCGAACGATAAATTTTTATCAGTCAAACGGATAACGCCGTTTTGGATGCTAACGTTTCCGTCGATGTCAAATCCGCGAATATGATCTGTTCTTTCCCGTAATGAAATTACACCATCAACAATCCCATCAGATATCTCATAATTATCCGGAAGAAAAAACGCATCATCTTTATTCCACTGATAATTTTTCAATTTAATATTCAACAAATCAAGCCGGCCCGCTTTCAGATTCAAATCGCCGGAAAGGTTCAGATTAAAATTAGTCGAATGAAAAATTTTCCCCACCAGCCGCATGGTTGCCTGCCCCACGTTCTGGGTGCTCAGCCAACCATTAATGTCATTTCCCAGCACGATCTTTTTATCAGTAGAGTCGATGTAATGAATTCTTCCTCTCGAGATCGTGATGCGCTTGATAAAGCCGATATCTTCAATTCTTTTTAGATATTTATCAGCCGTAAACTCCGACAATGTCGAATCGACCGGACTGGGCGACGGTTGTTTATCCTTGACGGTGCGGATAGTAAGGAGAGGCTTGACAAAAATCACGTCCTGAGGAATTTTTTCAGGTTTGAATCCACTCTTGATTAAATTGAGCAAACTGAAACCAAAACGTACATCTTCGATTTGAAGCTGATAGTAATTTTCTTTGGAGGAGATGTTAACATCTTTCAGATGAATAGCGCCAATAGTCACATCCAAGTCGCCGATATGAAAATTTTCATTGATGACCGCTTGTAATGACTTATTCAAATAATTTTTAATTCTGTCATTGGCTTTGAACAGATTCCACCCATGATAT
>DSAU01000001.1 GCA_011046315.1 bacterium | reverse complement strand
TTATAATCTGACGCCACGCCTCAGTTGATGAATTTTGCTTGACCAGGGCGAATAGGGACGAGTAATTCGCTGAAATGTGATTATTGTTTCTTCTAAATCATGAAATTCTTCGCGGCTCTGATGAATCGCCAATGAAATAGCCGTTACCACTTCACCGGTCAATTGGTGATGAGTCGTTTTTGTTACAGCGCCCGGTTTGATTGCTTGGTCCTGTGATTTTCGTTCTGAATAATTCAGAAAGAAAATAAACAGCTTCATTAACACCATCAAAATCATCAATCCGGAAAATACTACACTGATCCCCACAATCCCGATGGACAGCCCCTGTTTTATCAGACTCGCGCGTTCAACATCGAGCAGCGACAGTGCATTCATAATAAAAAGTATCATTGCAAAATTTAATAACATGTGCACCAAACCTCCTCACTGTTTAAAGCGGGATATTCCCATGTTTTTTTGGTGGATTGGTATCCCGTTTGGTGGACAGGCTTTCCAGGGCGCGAATAATTCTAAATCGTGAATTTCTTGGTTCGATGACATCATCGATAAATCCGTACTGCGCGGCAACGTAAGGATTGGCAAACTTATTGCGATACTCAGTTTCGCGCTGTTTGATAAATTCATCCGGGTTTTCTGCTGCTTTTGCCTCGCTGCCGTAAATGATTTCGATTGCGCCTCGTGGTCCCATCACCGCAATTTCAGCGGTGGGCCAGGCATAGTTGAAATCACCGCGCAGATGTTTTGAACTCATCACGTCGTAAGCTCCACCATAGGCTTTTCTGGTGATAATGGTTATCTTGGGTACGGTCGCCTCTGCATACGCATAAAGCAATTTAGCGCCGTGGGAAATAATGGCGCCAAATTCCTGGGCAGTACCCGGCAAAAATCCGGGCACATCCACAAAAGTTACTATCGGAATATTAAATGCATCACAAAATCGAACAAAACGAGCTGCTTTTCGTGAGGCGCTGATATCGAGTACGCCGGCAAGATAATTGGGTTGATTGGCAACAATCCCCGCCGATCTGCCATTAAAGCGCGCAAATCCCACAATGATATTCGGCGAAAACAACCTTTGAACCTCTAAAAATTCTCCGTTATCGACGACGCCATGAATAATATCTTTCATGTCATAGGGCTTGGAAGGACTGTCCGGGATAATATAATTCAACGAATCTTCCAGTCGTTCGCTGGGATCGTTGCAGGCGACCATCGGGGGATCTTCCAGGTTGTTTTGCGGCAAATAGCTGATTAGTTTTCGGATCAAACTGATGCCCTCTTTTTCATCATCAACTGCAAAATGGGACACTCCCGACACCTGATTGTGCACCATAGCGCCGCCCAGTTCTTCAGTCGTCACGTCTTCATTGGTAACGGTTTTCACAACCTTGGGACCGGTTACGAACATGTAGCTGGTATTTTTTGACATGATAACAAAATCAGTAATCGCCGGAGAATATACCGCGCCGCCAGCGCAAGGTCCGAAAACTCCTGAAATTTGCGGGACCACCCCTGAGAGCATGACGTTGCGCAGGAAAATATCCGCATAGCCGGCAAGGCTCAACACGCCTTCTTGAATTCTGGCGCCACCGCTATCATTCAGTCCGATCAGCGGTGCGCCATTTTTGGCTGCCATGTCCATGACTTTACAAATTTTTTTGGCAAAAGTCTCTGAAAGCGAACCCCCGAAAACAGTAAAATCCTGAGAAAAAACGTAAACCAATCGCCCATCAATCGTACCATAACCAGTCACCACACCATCCGATGGATAGCTCAGCCTTTCCAGTCCAAATTCTTTACAACGATGAGTCACGAACATGTCAAACTCTTCAAAGCTCCCATCATCCAGCAAAAGATCGATGCGTTCTCGAGCGGTAAATTTACCTTTCTCGTGCTGCTTATCAATCCGTTTTTGACCGCCGCCCAGTTTTGCCTGTTCTCTTTTTTTTAATAATTCTAATAATTTTTCTTCGATCGAATCCATAATCTACCTCTATAGCCTGTTAGCTGATGTCAGTGGATAATTTTAACCGTTCGACTTCAGCATTAAAATAAAACTGGGAATTCTTTGATATTGATTTATTCTGATTCACAAATCTCTGTCAGCACTCCGAAAGTCGATTTGGGGTGTACAAATGCAATTTGATGTCCGCCGGCGCCAATTCTGGGTTCCCGATCAATAAGCTGAACCTGATGCCCTTCAAGATGGGACACCATCGATTTCACATCAGAGACCAAGTAAGCAATGTGATGAATCCCCTCTCCCTTTTTCTCTATGAAGCGGGCGATCGGGCTTTCTGAACTGGTCGGTTGCAGCAGCTCAATTCGGACCTCACCCACCGGAAACATTGCCACGCGGACTTTTTGATCCGTTACTTCTTCAATCTCCTGGCAGCTCAATCCCAAAATATCAGAATAGAATTTGATCTGTTCGTCCAAATTTCTCACTGCGATTCCGATATGATCAATTTTTCGAATCATTTGACCTCTCCGACTTAAATAAAAATGTGACAGGATCAACAGGCTAATCAAATGCTAACGTTTTTTCAGTATTACGGAACGACCATGACGCCCTTCAGCTTCGTTCCCGAAACTTAGCTCAACAAGCGTTCCCGTTGACAATTATTGTCCGATCCTGGTTCATCGAAATTCAGCATTGATGCACTGGTATCATAATTTCGCATCATTAAAACCATTTCCAGCGCAACTATTCCTGATCATACCCATTGATTACACATAGAACCCTTGTTGATCCTGTCAATTTATTATGAACAAAATCTTTCTCATCAACAATACACGCGCTATCGCCGAGCGGAACATTAGCTCCTCTTTCGCTTCAGATTTTTTCTGATAAACTCCACCACCTGCTGCAGCGATGTGCCCGGTGTAAAAATGGCTGCAATTCCGATCTGGTTCAACTTGGGAATATCTTCTTCAGGTATCACACCTCCCGCCACAATCAGCACATCATCGACGCCGTGTTCCCGAAGTTGCTCAACAATTTTCGGTAGTAAATGGTTGTGGGCGCCAGAAAGGATGCTCACCCCAAGAACGTCAGCATCCTCCTGGATAACAGTATTGACGATAGCCTCCGGGGTTTGACGAATACCGGTGTAAATCACTTCCATGCCGGCGTCCCTCAATGCCTGGGCAATCGCTTTTGCCCCCCGGTCGTGTCCATCTAATCCCGGTTTAGCGATCACTACTCTGATTTTATCGATCATTTTATCTATAACTCCACAAACTGACGAATATTCCCTGAACACCCTTCAAAGAGGAGGTTCGCTACAATTCCCGCTGCCGGTCATTGCTGCTATTGCTAAATTACGATTGTCTCTTTATACTCACCAAAAACCTGCCGCATTACACCGCAAATTTCACCAAGCGTCACATAAGCTTTGACAGCGCTGATGATCGCGGGCATGATATTATCCCGGCTTTCAGCAACTTTTTTCAATTCTGCCAACCGCTGTTGAACCAATTGATTGTCGCGCGTCTGCTTTAATTGTTTCAATTTTTTGATCTGCCGCTCCTGGACAGCGAGATCGATTTTCAATAAATCCGGTTTGGTGTCATTTTCAGTTTTAAACTTGTTCACACCGACGATATGCCGCTGTTCGTTTTCAATATCCGAAAGATATTGGTAGGACGATTTTTGTATCTCTTTTTGAATAAATCCCCGTTCGATGGCATTGACCACGCCGCCCATCTGATCAATTTTTTCGATATAGTTTAAGGCGTCAGCTTCCAGTTGATTGGTTTTCGTTTCGACATAGTAGGATCCTGCCAGCGGATCAACGCTATCAGCGACGCCCGATTCACAAGCAACTATTTGCTGCGTCCTCAAAGCAATTCGAACAGACTCCTCAGTCGGTAAAGCCAACGCTTCATCAAAACTATTGGTATGCAGGCTCTGTGTTCCGCCGAGAACAGCAGCCAGGGTTTGAATTGCAACCCGGACAATATTGTTCATCGGCTGTTGCGCCGTAAGCGTTGAACCAGCGGTTTGAGTGTGAAAACGAAGCATCATGGCTTTGGGATTGGTGACCCCGAATCGATTTTTCATAATTTTTGCCCACAACCGGCGGGCAGCTCTGAACTTGGCGACTTCCTCGAGCAAGTCATTGTGAGCATTGAAAAAAAATGATAATCTAGCACCGAATTCGTCTGCATTAAGTCCCGCGTCGATTGCTGCCCGGACATAGGCAATACCATTCGCCAGTGTAAATCCCACTTCCTGCGCCGCGGATGCGCCAGCTTCTCGAATATGATATCCGGAAATACTGATGGTATTCCAACGGGGCGCCTGTTTCGCACAAAATTCAAAAATGTCAGTAATCAAACGCATTGAGGGCTGCGGCGGGAAAATGTAAGTACCACGTGCCACATACTCTTTCAATATATCATTCTGAATGGTTCCGGTAATTTTAGTGGCGGCGACGCCTTGTTTTTTCGCCACTGCAATGTACATCGCCAACAACACCGACGCCGGTGCATTGATCGTCATTGAGGTCGAAACCTTGTCCAACGGTATTCCGTCAAATAAAACCTCCATGTCCGCCAGACTGTCGATGGCAACACCAACCTTGCCCACTTCGCCGTAACTCATCTCATGGTCGGAGTCATAACCGATCTGAGTCGCCAGATCAAATGCTACCGAGAGTCCGGTTTGCCCCTGCTGTAATAGATACTTGTAACGGCGGTTGGACTCTTCCGCCATCCCAAAGCCGGCGTATTGACGCATGGTCCATAAGCGACCGCGATACATGGTCGGTTGAACTCCGCGGGTAAACGGAAATTCTCCGGGAAAACCGATCTCTTGCTCATAATTGATCGATTCGATATCCTCAGGTGTATAAAGCCTTTCCACCGCATCTGAGGAACCACTGATAAATTGCGCTTTGCGCTCCGAGGACTTTTCCAGTGTCGGATTTAATAGCTGGCTTTCCCAGCGTTGCCTTGCAGCGTGAATTTTCTTTATCTCGTCTGGATTAAACATTTTTGCTATCGCTCCAATCATTTTAGCTGAATGATTAAACATTCCCAAGCCGCTGGCTGCCATTTAAAAATGTAGAAACCGCATTGATCAACTGTTGATTGCTGAAAGGCTTTCGCAGCATCAAATCAGCCATTTGAAAAAAATCGACTACAAATTTTTCAGGCATTTTCAAATCGTAAAGCATAACCACCGGCAGGTTTGGCTGTAAACGCTTGATGATTTGAATCAGTCCCATACTCTCCGGGTTAATCGACTTCAAATCAACAATCAACAGATCAATCGATTTATTCTGCAATGAATTGGCAAGCTGATCGTTCAATTGTATATTAAAAATATGATAATTGTCCTGAAGAAGGAACATAATTGCCTGATCAAGCGCACTATCTGAAGATGCGATGGCTATATTTTTCATCTGTCAGTCTTTTAATCAATTTATTGTATAATTTTTCAGTTCTTTTTACAACAACCATGCCAGATTAATATCAATTCACAACCCATTGTTTATATAATATTTAAAACAGTATCGCATATAACTTGCTATCATTTTTGATAGTGCATTATGGTTTTTTCTATCATATTTGATTGTGTTTTGTGAGTGGACTTAGCACTGATCTGATTCACCAACCGATTTATTATTTTTACAATAAAATTCTTGATTATCTCATTCATTTTTCGTATATTTAACATATTGATTTAAGAAAATATTATTTATTTCGACTCACCTGTTGAGTAATTTGAATTTTCGAGCGGGCAAGTCGTAATTAACATAAAGGAGTCCGAATGAGCGAAAAAAGAATCGGCCATGAAATCGAAGCATTTTGTGGCAAATGTAAATCAGATACCTTTCACCAGATAACATCGGTGGAGGGAGATAAAATTACCAAAGTGATGTGCAAAGTTTGTATGAGTCACCATAAATACAAACCATCACAACAACCAACTGAATCCGCGCCGATTCAAACTAAAAAAAGCGCTCCCGCCGCCCCAACCAAACGCCGAACGCGTCGCGATAAATGGAGTCGCCTTTTGGACAACTCTGATCAGGAATCTGCCATCGACTATCAAATTTCAGATAGCTACGAAATTGCGACCGCCATTAATCATAAGACCTTTGGATTGGGGGTCGTAAAAAATATCATCGATAGTCGAAAGATTGAAGTGCTGTTCCAGGATGGCGAGAAAATTTTAATTCAAAACTATTCTACTTCCTAAAGCGTGCTGCTAATTTTTCCGACTGCGTGTAGGCGCCTGATTTTACTCGAAGCTAATGATTTAATCAACCAATATAGCTGGTAATCCGAATTGTCAATATGAATGAAAAGCGGCGTTAATTAAATTGACGCCGCTTTTCTATTAGTTTTCGCTCAAAAAATGCTGTTCGTATTCTTCCTCCAATTTGATTTTATGCCCGTTTTCCTCCATTGCCAGCCGGTCAAATAAATCTGCCATCTCAGTACCGGCAAATTGATCCTTTAGCGCCATATAAAAATTATAAGCTTTTTGTTCCTCATTCATAGCAAAAATCATTACCTCTTGAATGGAAGCCTGTTCAGTCAGCTTTGTCGTCTCCAAAAAATCAGCGACACCCGGACTTGCTTTGGGAATTGACTTGCCCAGCATTTTGTAATCCCTGTTTTTAAGCACCTTTTCCAAAGATTTTCGATGACCCATTTCCTGTTGAGCGAGCTCTTTCAACATTTCTTTGCTGGCTGGATTTTTTATTTTTTCGCTGGTGTCATTATATAAATTGTAAGCATCAATTTCTGCAACAATTGCCAGTTTCAATGCTCCTTCAAACGTTAATTCTGGTGTCATTAACTTTTTCCTTTATGTTTTATTTGCAAATATCAATCGATAAATTTTTCAAACCCTGTCGGGTGCTACTCACCCCAGGCCCAGATTCCGCCTTCGTTGCTCAAATTGTAAAATTCATCATTCAAAATGCGGCGGTGTAAATCCTCTTCTTCGGCCAACTTTTCGAACATCTTTTTTCCCTGCGGATCTTTGGTTTGTTTAACCATTTGCTGATAATGTTCTTTTGCCTTGGTTTCGGCATCAATTGCCAGCTTGAGCACATCCAAAGCATCGCTCTGTTTTAATTCAACTTTGCCGCTAATTTCGGCTCGGAACGGTCTAAACTGGGTTCCATCATAGTCGATGTAATTTCCGGTAGCTATTAGCGAATCTTTGAGGTCTTTTAATTTCTGATAATGGTTATTCTCAAAATCCGCCAGTTGATTCAGTAAATTTTTTCCGCGTTCACTTTCGATTTTTGAAGCTGAATCGGTATAAAATTGTTTTGCCTTGAGTTCTGCATCCATCGCTATTTCGATGGCATCCAGAATGCCCAGATCATCTTTTGCCATTTTGATCTCTCCTGGTTTCGTTTTTTTATAATTTACTTGTTATTTTTAATCTCTGCATTATAATAGCTGCTGTAAAACACTATCATCATGTTTAATATTTCAGTTTCTCTGTCGAGTCTGTGCTTTAGTATTACAAATGAACTCTTGCACTTTTGTGTAAAAAAAATTTTTTCACGAGTGGAGGATGAAGGGACGACTCACCAATAACCACTCACCACATACCAATGCGCGTTAGCGCGCTGGGTGATCTCAATGTTCACATTTAAAATACAAAAAAATTCAATCCCATTTTTTAAATCCACAGCAATTCCGATAGCACAACCATTCGATCAGTATTTGCCATCCATTTGAAACTCAGGAATCCCAAACCAGAAGCCGGTTCCTTGAATCGAATCCAGCTCCGCCTGAATAATGTCAAAGTGTGCTTCTTCCCACTCAGCCAACCGGATGAATAGTGCTTTGGCATCAGAATTGTCTATAATCGCAGCCTTATCCCTGAAAAACTTTGCCGCCTGGCGTTCAAGGTCGAGCGCAGTGTTCAACGCGTCAATCTCTTTGAGCCCCGATTCACCGCGGGTTCGCTGTTGCTTTTCACGTATTTTAGGAGCAACTTGTTCAATTTCTGATTTGGGAATCTCGATATTTTGAAGCGGATGTCCTTCCAATATTTTAGCGAGCTGAGCTTCAAGTATTCTGCGATGTTCATGTTCATCCATTGCCAACCGAATGAACATATTTTTTCCGGTTTCATCGCGTGTTTTCCTTGCAAAATCGAGAAAAGTCATTAAGCCATTATCCTCGATTTCGATAGCGGTTTTAAGAATCTTCATTATTGATGAGGATGGTTCTGTCATGGTTTGTCCTCCGGTTTTAGAATCAGAATTCCCAAGTGTATCCAATTAGTTCACGGGATTATCTGATTTTATTATTCACTTTTTTAATGCCTGTTTTCGGGTATGTGCCATATAATCATCAAAAGTTGGACTATCTTCTCGATAAAAAACCCCCAGATAGATTGGGTCTGTAGTTTGTGCATATTGCAGCGCCGTGATTTTATCGGTTGCTTCGTACTCATCAGGCAGCGGTTGCACTCGGTCATTCCAACTTTTATAAGTCACTAATTTATTGAACTCAACACATGGGGATAAATCGTGGACAAATGAGAATCCCCGATGTTCAATCGCCTGCAGGATAACATCGGACACCAGATCGCGTTGTTTGGAAAAAACCCGGGCGACAAACGTGGCGCCATAGACAATTGCCAGCGATGTCGGATCAAGCGGACGCGCAACATTGCCATAAGGCGAAGTTGCACTGACCATGCCCAGGGGTGATGTTGGCGAAATTTGCCCTTTTGTCAACCCATAAATGTTATTGTCGAGCAGAATATAGCTCAGGTTAAAATTGTTTCGCGCCGCGTGCGGAAAATGACCACCGCCGATTCCCACGCCGTCGCCATCGCCGCCGACCACTACTACGGTTAATTCCGGATTGGCAATTTTAACGCCGGTGGCAACCGGAATTGACCGACCGTGTAATGTGTGCAGACCAAATCCATTTATGAAAAACGGGAAACGTCCCGAACACCCAATTCCTGAAACTACCACAAAATTTTTCGAGTCGATCTTCAATTTGTTGGCAGCTTCGTACAAGCCGTTCAACGCTGTAAAATGGCCGCAACCCGGGCACCAGGTGGGCAAATTATCCCGCCACTGCTGCGCATTTAATTCCCTGGCGTATTGCAGTCCTTCAATTACATTCCGCTTGCTAAATGAGCTCATGTTGGACCTCCACAATTTTCTGCGCGATTTGAGCCGGACTCACTGGATTCACCGAGCGGATATGGATTTCAATCGGTTTAATACCGTAACGAGATTTGAGTAAAGCTGCGTATTGTCCCTGATAATTCATTTCCGGGACAATGATTCTTTTGCATGATGCAAAAAACAAACGAAACGAATCTTCATGCTGGGGAAAGATCATAATCGATTTGATCAGCTTAGATTTGACGCCTTGCTTTCTGGCGATCTCCATCCCTTCCAGGATCGCTCCCAACGTCGATCCCCAACTGGCAATGCCGATCTCTGCGTCCTCATCTCCGATGATATCAGCAACCGGGATGTCAGCAGTCATGGCTTGAAATTTGCGAAATCTTTTTTCAGTCATCTGCTGATGTACCTCGGATTCATAATTGGGATTGCCTTTCAAATTGTGCTCCAAGCCGGTGACCGTATAAAAAGCTCCAGTCTCGCCCGGAACCAAAAGCGGCGACACCCCGTCTTCTGTCAAACGATAGCGCTGATAATTTATTAATTCCTCCGCGTTGGGCTTTTTCCGGCTGCAACGGGTTTGATCGACATTCTGGTTAATATCCGCGGATTCAATTCGTTGTCCCAAAAACAAATCACTCAGAAAAATTACCGGTGTTTGATATTTTTCCGCCAGATCGAACGCCAGTTGAATCCCGGAATAGCATTCTTCAGAATTTGAAGGCGCCATCACTACGCGTGGCGAATCGCTGGCGCCACCAAATAATGCTATATTCAAATCGCCCTGTTCAACCTTGGTGGGCAATCCGGTTGAAGGACCACCGCGTTGAACGTCCACTATTACGGTGGGAATTTCCGCCATCACGGCGAAATTTATCATCTCACTCATTAATGATAAACCGGGACCCGAGGTTGCGGTCATGGCGCGTTTTCCTGCAAACCAGGCGCCGACCACTGCTGAAATGGCGGCGATCTCGTCTTCCACCTGAATGGTCCAACCGCCGCGCCGAGGCAACTCTCTGGCACACATTTCCATAATTTTCGTCGCTGGTGTGATGGGGTAACCAGCGTAAAAATTTAGCCCACAATCGAAAGCGCCTTTTGCCAGCGCTTCGTTGCCGCTAATGA
>DSAU01000180.1 GCA_011046315.1 bacterium | reverse complement strand
CTGATTTACATCGCTGACATTGCGCAATGAAAATGCAGTGATCACACCGTCAAAGCTATTGTCGGCAAAGGGTAACTCCAGCCCGTTGCCATTGATCCATTCGACCGAATACTTCCCGTTGAAACGGCTGAATTTTTTACAGGCGATGGTCAACAGCGGTGTACAAAAATCGAGCGCCGCCAATCGCGCCTCCGGGTGAATTTTAAAAGCTGATATGGTGAGATCACCGGTGCCGGCAGCCATATCCAGCAACCGGGCATTCTTGGCGAAACCAGCAGCGCGAATTGCACGCCGGCGCCAACTCATGTCCATGCCCAGCGACATGAACCGATTCATGAAATCGTAATGGTCGTCTATCTCCGCAAATAATTGTTTGACATATTTTTCTTTTTCAACCGCACTGCGGTATCTATTTTCCAATGGCGTCAATTTTGTCATGTATTTCCTTTTTTTTGCAACAAACAAGAACTGACAATGCATTTCCCTAATATTTTAAACGTGGTCCCGGTCGCAGTGGACGAATCAACTGATTTTTTCCTGATTATCAATAAAAGCATGCTGTCTGCACAGCTCGGAAAAATTGTGAGCAACGATTGGTCGCTGCTTCAATAATATTTCTTAATTTTTTGAATAATGCCGGAGGTGGAAATCCCTTTGACCTCTGGCAAAATTATAATCTTTCCGCCGTAACTTTCGACAGCCCGGCGTTCGTTCTGGTCGATAGAGTCGATGCTATAATCGCCGCCTTTGATGTAAAAATCCGGCTGCAATTTTTTGATAATCTCAATCGGACTGGAGTCGTCAAAAATAATGATATTATCCACGACCGACAATGCCGCCAGCACCTGAGCCCGGTGCTGCTGGCTGCAG
Organism: bacterium; assembly: GCA_011046315.1. Taxonomy (GTDB): domain Bacteria; phylum Zhuqueibacterota; class Zhuqueibacteria; order Thermofontimicrobiales; family Thermofontimicrobiaceae; genus Kaytiofontadaptatus. The sequence continues at coordinate 9,413 of DSAU01000180.1, read as the reverse complement.
ATAGGCCTGGTGGCGCCTTTGAGAATTTTCATCGATCGATCGCTGTTGAGTCCGATCACAAGCAGGTCGCCGCATTTTTTAGCCCGCTGAAGATAATCCACATGACCCGCGTGCATGAAGTCAAAACAGCCGTTGGTCCAGACGAGCGTTGCACCCTGTCGTTGACATTGCTGACGAATGCTCAGTAATTGCTTCAGTGTTATTAATTTTTTCATTATGTTTTCGATGTCACTGGTTCTTCGCCACGTTCGCGCTGCAAAATCAATTGTGCGGCTTCCAATAAATCCGCCGCCACTAAATCCGGTTTCACTCCCAGTTGGTCCGGTTCCGGAGAGCGTTGGTTGCGAATGAAAATGGCGTGCATCCCTGCGTTTTTACCGGCTTCCACATCCCAGGGACTATCTCCGACAAAATAGCTGTTTTTCAAATCCAGGTTCAAATCTTCCTGCGCCTTAAAAATCAAACCAGTTTTGGGCTTGCGGCAGGGACAATCTTCAGCTTTGCTGTGCGGGCAGAAATAAATTTTATCGATCAAAATTCCGGCGCGCGAAACTTGGGTCAGCATTTTTTTGTTCACCTGATAAAAATCCTGAAGTGAAAAATATCCCAGACCAATGCCGCCCTGGTTGGTGACAATCACCAGCCGATAACCCATGTCCATAAATTTTTTCATGCCTTCGACTGCATTGGGCAGCAGCTCAAAATCATCGGGATCGCTCAAATAACCGACCTCTTTGTTAATGACGCCGTCGCGGTCGAGAAAGATCGCCGGCGATGATTTCAGCGGCGTAATTTTTAGATGCACGGTTCGGTCTTGTTCTTCAACAAATTTTTCATTGCTCATCTCAACAGTGCGAATTTGTCGGATAATTCCGGACGTGGAAATGTCTTCAACGATGGGAATGAGTTTGACGCAGCCGCCGAACTTTTCAATGATCGGTTTTGATGTGAGCTCGGATTCGCGGTAGTCGCCGGCTTTAAAATAAAAATGCGGCTTGAGCAGCTTGATGTTGGCGGCGTTGCGGCGCTCATCGAACAGGAACGCAAAGTCCACCGATTCCAACGCGGCAACGATTTTTAATCGCTGCAATTCCGGTATCACCGGCCGGCTGACGCCCTTGTATTTTTTAATGGAAATATCGGTATTCACGCCCACAATCAACCTGTCGCATAATGCTTTCGCTTTTTCCAGATAATCGGCGTGACCGGCATGGATCAGATCAAACGCACCGGAGGTGAATCCGATTTTGAAACCCTGCCGCCGCCATTGTTGGCAGATGGGAACCAACTGTGCACGCGTTTTAATTTTATCCTGGATCATTTTTTTGATTCCTGGAAATAGTGTGCTTCTATCATGGCACAGAGAGTGTGATAGACCAACTGGTGCATCTCCTGAATGCGATTGGTTTGCGTCGCCGGAACTGTCAGCGCAATATCAACTTGCTGCGCCAGCTCGCCGCCGGCTTTTCCGGTCAGGCCGATGGTGTGCATACCGATCGCCTTTGCGGTTGAAACAGCATAGCTCACATTTTGGGCATTACCGCTGGTGCTGATTCCCAGTAAAACATCTTCCTTTCTGCCCAGGGCAAACAGTTCCTGGGCAAAAGCCAGATTGGGCAGCCGGATGTCATTTTCCACCGCGGTTTTCAACGAAGGATTCAGTCCCAGCACAATCGCCGGAAAGCCGTACTCGATGGCATCAGCCAACTGATAGCCGTGTCGGAAATTGAGAAATATTTGTCTGTCCTCGTCCGACAGTGCGCGCCGGCGTTCAAAAGATTTGAGCATTTCACCTGAAATGTGCAGACAGTCGGCAAAGCTGCCGCCGTTACCGCAGAGAAAAAGTTTACCACCACTGTTGAAACAATTGGTTATTACCGCATAACCGCGGATCAGCGGCGCGGCAACCAATTCCAGTTTGGGTTCGCGATTGATGAAATCGGTTACTATTTCCACCACCTGCGGATGTTGCTGAATAAATTCCCGGACATCATCGGGGATTTTATGGGTTTGATCTGTCATCTTTCTGCTCTGTTTTTTTTCAAAAATTAAAAAGCGAATCTTTTAAATTATTATACTTTTGTATAGCCCAGGTCCCGCTGAGATTTTTTTTAGCTGCCATTGCGTGATTTTTTTTCACCACCTGCTATTCACAATTTTCATCCACTGACATAACAGCGCACTGAACCGAAATAGGTATCACCTCAATTACAGGTGGAACACTGATGCCCTCGCTTTGTCTGTAACAAAATTCGAAATAGGCAGCTTTAATTAGAAATCTTATCATCACTCAAATAATCAGATCATCAAGCGATGGCATCAGTCTATGTCTGATAAAGATTCTATTAGTTCAGCTGCTGTCTGTTTTCAGCATAGTGCAAAGTCAGTCTTCATCAATCTGTCGCACCTGTTCGATAATTTCAGTAAAATCCGCAGCGATGGCATCCGGCGTCTCGGATTGGTTGCGCGGCAGCAGATGGGAGACGCAGGCGCGTTTTAAGCTGGCAAAATATTTTTTTTCCAACTCGGTCGTCGGGGTATAATCTTTTTTATCCTGCGTCAGCGGCAGCCAGAGCGTTCGCATGCCCAGTGCGCGAGCTGGTCGGATGTCGTTGTCAATACGATCGCCGATCATCAGCGCCTGCTCTGGACTGCAGTTTGCTTGAGCCAGCGCCCAGCGGAAAAATCGATCATCAGGTTTACTCATCCCCAACGATTGACTCACAGCGATCACTTTGAAATAATCCAGAATACCATGATCCTGCAAAACATCGATCACATTCGACGGCTGATTAGCGATAATGCCTAAATTAAACACTTTCGATAATTCTTGAATAACCGGAACGATCGGTCCCATCAAAGGACAGAGTTGTGCCAGATTTTTTTGTAGATAGGACACAATTTCACCCTCATATTTTGACCATTGTTTTCTGCCAAGATATTTCAGCGCAACTCGAACATAGTGCCTGCCCTCGCGCTCTTCAAGAATGGATCGCTCGCGTTCTGCCAATAGCTGATCAAAAGTGATGCCATTTTTTTGTTCCTGAATCGCTTCAAAGATAAGCTGGTAATAAGCAGCCATCTCAGGGTCATCATTTAAAATCACATTTCCAACATCAAAAAATATCCATTTGAGCACGAAAATTATCCTGCAGCTGATCAAAATTGGTGAATTTGAAAGTTTAAATTTAATAATTTATTTTTAAAATGCAAACGGTTTTTATTGAGAAAAATGGAGCCCCCTGTAAAGGTGAACTCCATTTGGAGGATGTCCTCACTAATACCAATAAGTTATTTAAATTAGGGGAGGTTAAATGCTTAAACTGACGGCTATGGGTGCAGCGGGCGAATCATCATAATTGGCGCAGATGATAAATTTTGAACGGGATATTTCGCGCCGGTTTTAATGCTGTAAAAATTCCTGCCAGTTGAGCTATAATTTTAGTTATAGGTATGCAGACCAAAACGATTAAGCGTTTGAAAAATAAAATCTGCCGCCAGATCATTATGCGGATGCAGTACATTTCGGGAAAGCAATAAATAAGTGCTGTCATTGATGGTAACGGAATCTTCACCAGACAAAATATTTACAAAGTGTTTCAGCGTATCCAGATTGGTTTGATTAATCAAACTTTGGATGAGGCTGTCAGTAACCGGAGCTGCATATTGGTTGAGCATGGTCCGATCACCAATGGGTAAGTCCGACAAGTCGTTTGGCCGGTGTGCATTGATTGCCTAATCGAAAATTAAAATCGCAGATAAAATAATGATTAAGATACGATATGGATTCATAATATCAGGCTCCATTAATTAACCTCCCGAAGGTTCGGAACCTCCGGGAGGTTAGCTAAAGGTTTGTCATAATTCCACCCTTCCCTCACCTTATGAAGTGGAGGATCAGGGAGAGATTTTATATTCATCGCACCAATAACATTTTCCGTGTTTGCTTAAACTTGCCTGCCTCCAATTGGTACAAATACACCCCGCTCGCCAATCCCCTGGCGTCCCAATTGACTCGGTGAACGCCCGCTTCTCTTTTTTCCCAAACCAGTGTGGCGATTTCTTCTCCCAGCAGGTTGTAGATTTTGAGCGTGACGAAAGCAGATTTGGGAAGCGCAAATTCGATGGTGGTGCTGGGATTAAATGGATTAGGGTAGTTTTGTGCAAGATTGAAATCTTTGGGCAGTGCATCCGATTCATGACTTACTACCGGTGTTCCGGTCTCGGTATATTTAATTGTCGTCATCATGCTCCAATTGCTGCCCGAACTGGTGCCGGCCACATAGACAAATCCGGCATCATCAGCGGTGATAGACCATGCATTATCATAACTATTACCTGGGCCATTAAATTGAGCCATCCATTGTTCAACACCGGCAGCATTGTATTTGATCGTAGTGAAATCTGAATTGCTTAATCCGGTTACATAGACATTGCCCGATGCATCAACAGCCAAATCATAACTTCGTCCTCCTGAACTACTATAATGAGCAACCCATTGCTGTGTACCGGCATTGTCGTATTTGATAGTCGTATAGTCTCCATAATCATTACTCATTCCAATGACAAGCACATTGCCGGCGTTATCAAGGGCAAGCGCTGTAGCTTCATCCCACCTGTTCTTAGTACCATTATAGCGAGCGATCCATTGCATCGTGCCAGTGGCATCATATTTAATCGTAACAAAGTCCTCACCGGTAGTTGAAGATCTCGTCCTGCCGGTTACAAAGACATTGCCTGAGACATCGACAGCGATGTCCACTCCTTCATCCCAGCTATTGGCTGAGCCATTATACCGGGCAATCCACAGGCCAATTCCTTGAGCATCATATTTGATCGTGGCAAAGTCTGCCAGTGTACCTGCGCCATAGCTTTTTCCTGTAACATATACATTTCCCGAGTCGTCCACAGCAATGGCGGTTGCTTCATCAAAAAAGTGACCCGGACCATCGTAAGTAACCAGCCATTGTTCATTTCCGGATGAATCGTATTTGATCACAATATAATCAGAATTCCTGTCAGTGACATCAATCCCGCCGGCGATATAAACATTGCCGGAACGATCCACAGCAAGCGAGCTATATCCGGCAACAACGTCCTTGTTACAGTGCGCCACCCACTGCGCTTCTCCGGAGGCATTGTACTTTACGGTTAGGTATCCGCCTCCGTCAATGAATCCTGTCACATAGGAATTGCCCCGATCATCTACCGCAATGTTGGTCGCCCGGCTACCCTCTTTGCAGCGGACAGCCCAAAGGACTGTGCCGTTGGCATCATATTTTACAGTGACATAATCATTCCAATCCATCTGATTAATATTTTCCGGAAATCTGCACACTTGAGCATATCCGGTCACATACACATTGCCGGCCTCATCAATGGCCATGTCAGAGAGGCTGGCGTAGATATCTCCCGGTCCATCATAATGGGCGACCCACTGCTCAACGCCGGAAGCATTATATTTGACTGTGGCATAATTGCAGTGCAGCTCATACGGCATACCCCACGAATAATGAATATCTCCAGCACCTGTAACATACACCATCCCTGATTCATCCACGGCAATGGCGGTAGGAATATCTCCTGTGCTATCAGGTCCATTGAAACGGGCAATCCATTGCTCAATGCCATTTGCATCATATTTGATGGTGGCAAAATCATAGTCAGTGCCAGCGCCCACACTTGATCCGGTCACATAGACGTTGTCCGAACCGTCAAGTGCAAGAGCAGAGACTCCGTCCAGACTATTTTCCGGGCCATTGTAACGAGCAACCCACTGTTCCTCGCCAAGAGCATTGTATTTGATTGTGGCATAATCAGAATATGATCCAACACCCAGACTCCCGCCACCCACATAGACACACCCTGATTCATCGGTGGCTATCGCATTTGGATAGCTCCAGCCGCTCTGCGGGCTGTTATAAATCGCGACCCACTGTTGAGCGCCAAAGCTGTCGTATTTGACTGTGGCGTAGCACGAGCCACCCCCCGAAGCAAAAGTACTGTAACCAGTGACGTAAACATTACCCGAGGGGTCGACGGCCAGTGTGGTAGGTTCATCCTCGTTATTCCCGAGTCCATTGAAGCGGGCTGCCCATTTTAAAGTCCCATTGGAATTGTATTTGAGCGTTGTATAGTCTTTGTCAAAGATTCCCTCACCTAATGAGCAAAAACTTCCGGATACAATGACATTGCCAAAACCATCCACCACGATTCCAACAACTTCATTGCCAGCCCCGTATTGACCATCGTATCGAGCGGTCCATTCTTCCTTGCCCGTGGGATCATATTTTATAATCAGGAAAAATATCAGGGTATTGCTTATTTCGATGGTACCTGCTACATAAACATTACCGGAGTCATCCACAGCCATGCCAGCGACTGTGCTCGAAGTATTTGTCGGACGGTTGTATTGGGCTACCCATAGCTCAACCCCGGAATCATCGTATTTGATAGTGGCAAAACCTCTCCCACTGGTTCCAGTCACGTAAATGTTGCCGGCAGCATCAACGCACATATCGACCGGCATATCATCCCCGGTCATGCCGTCATATCTTGCCGACCAGATTGCTGAGCCAGCGGAATTGTATTTGATCGTGTAGTAATCGTAGCCAGATTCTGCTGAAGCAACATATCCGGTTACATAAATATTGCCGGATTGGTCGAGCACAATGTCCACTGCCCGATCGATGCCGGGTATCGGCTCGCCAGCATAGTGCCGCACCCAGGCCGTATCGACACCAGCAGAAAGCTGATGCTGGGCAAGTGTTGTCCCAGTGATCGTGGTTTTAACTTCGCAATCTCGCTGCCCAAGCGGCTTTGTCATTCGCTGCTTGTAAGGAAACGTGTGATCGCTTGTCCAGCGATTTGGCTCCTGTCTCGAAAAGAAGGGAGCCTGCGCCATGTTACTTTGCTGATCAATAACTATGTTGCCTCTATGAGACAATTGACAATGATCAGAAGCCATCTCCTGCCCATCGAATTTTTGGATTATTCCAATCAGTAAGATGGCAGCGATTGTGAGTAATAATGACTTTTTCATTTTTTTACCTCCAATTTGCTTTATTACCTGCGGTGCATCGAGCCTATTTATGTTTTGCTCTATGTACCACACGCATTATTTAAGCTACCTGAGCAGGATGAGCTTTTTGTTTTGTACATACTCCCCCGCCTCCAGCCGATATAAATACACCCCGCTCGCCAATCCCGTAGCCTCCCAATTGATTTTGTGAATTCCCGCCGAGCGTTTTTCCGCTACCAGCGTGGCGACTTCTTCACCCAGCAGGTTATAAACCTTGAGCGTGATGAAAGCGGATTTGGGCAACGCAAATTCGATGGTGGTACTGGGATTGAAGGGATTGGGATAGTTTTGTGAAAGAGCATATTCTTTGGGAATATTGCCATCCAGCCGCGATTTAATTCCCGTAATCACGGTTTCATCGGCGCCGATGTCCGGCCGCGTTCCGGGGTAGGGACGTGGATCACCCTCATAATCATCCGGCGGGCATTTCACCATGATGCCGCCCATGAGCAGGGAGTCGATTCCTGCATTGATGCACGGACTGGCAGAAGAAAGATGAAACAACGTATCAGCAAACAAGGGATCGGCTTTGATATTTCCTGTTCCTAACCAGCCGCCCTGCACATCAGAATAGGCAATGTGAATGGTTCCGGTGTAGATATGAATTGCGGGATTTGTTGTTGCCTGGTTGCCCCAGGTGATGGTGTTCATCAAATAATTTGTTGGATTGTAATAGCCAAGGCATATTCCACCACCTGATGTTGCCCGGTTGTTAACAATGGTGTTATTGATGAGTTTCATTGTACCACCAGCAATAAGAATCCCACCACCGTTAGTTGCGGAATTTCCATCAATGATATTATTGATAAGGGTAGAAGATGCATAATAAAAATTGAGTCCACCTCCCCAACCTACTCCATGCGTGACAGCATTTTCACGTATGATGTTTCCCTCAACAACAAGTGAATCCGGTACTTCATATAGTTCAATTCCGGCTCCAGCAGCGTTTCTATCTGAATTCACCCATAATTCGTTATGGCTAACCTCGTTCTTTGCCAAGCGACCATAACCCTGAAAAATCGCAATTCCGCCGGCAAGAGCACTCAAGCCCTGTATAGTGCTGAAAGACTTGACGGAATTATGTGTGATTTTATTGGACTCGACGACTACCTTGCGCCGATCTGATGATGAAGAAAAACATTCCACTCCGCCTGACATGGCATTGCTTGTAGCTGCATTCTGAATTATAGAGTTGAAAGAAATGCGATTATTCACCAATGTCCCATTGCAAGGTAGCCAGACGCCACCACCAGAAGCTGGATAGCTGTTTGCCGTAATTGAATTCTGCAAAATTTGATTGTTCCTTAGAATGACATAAGCGCTGCTGCCTTCTGGCAGAGCAGCCAATCCACCGCCCGAAGCCCCAGGCCCGGTGATGCTGTTGTTGATTATCTTGTTGGCTATTATTTTACAGCCGGAATTCAAACAATATATCCCACCGCCAGCTCGGGTTGAATACGGCGCATAGTATGTGCCGTTGCCGCCGGTAATCGTAAATCCGCACAGCACCGACGTCGTATCCTCCCCGGACACAAAACTGACCACCGAGCCTTTGTTGGGATCGCTCGGCTTGCTGCCATCGATGATGGTATTGTTGATATGAGTCGTGTCGGCGTCGATTATGAATTGACTGGCGACGGTGATGGCTTTGCCTTTGAAATAGATATTTTCATAGTAAGTGCCAGCAGCAACCAGCACGGTATCGCCCGGGAAGGCGGCGTTGATGCCGGCCTGGATCGTAGCATATTGGTCGGGAACTTTGATAATCCCTGCTGTCGCTCCCCCAAACATGAGCACGATGAGACTGAATAGTAAAATAGATCGAGACATGGGACACCTCCAATTGATTGGTTAGTTTTGAATCGGTTAGTTAAGTAGCTTGTTAAATCCCAAATTACAAAAGGACAAATTCCAAACAAATTTCAAAAACAAAATTTCAAATTCCAAATTTTCGAATATCTACTGGCAAGTGATTTCGTTTTGAATTTGAGAAATTCCGAATTGAAAATTGTTTGATATTTGTTTTTTGGATTTTGGGATTTGGTTTCTTACCGAGAGTTAATATACAAAAAAGCGGAGGCATTATCTACCAGCCATGTTGCAAAGAATAGCAGAGATGTTGCATTTTGGGGAATTTTAACCTATCTTTTCATCAACCGCAGAGGGCGTTGCGGTCGCAGAGTAATTTTTGAGGTGAAGACTTTTATCTTTTTTTATCTCTGCGATCTCAGCGGTGAAGAACTTGGAGTGGGGATCATATTTTTGTCATATATTCAGAAGGCAGCTTCCCAAACTGCTTCCGAAAACATGCGGCAAAATAGGACGGATTATT
>DSAU01000177.1 GCA_011046315.1 bacterium | reverse complement strand
AGGTTAAATTGCCCAAACAAATATTTCATCTCGAACATGAGATCAAATCCATGGTCAAGGATTTTGCCATGCGGGGCAAGATCAATGTTTTTGTCAATCTAAAATCATTAAACAGCGATGGTGTAAACGGGCTGCAAATAAATGATGAATCCGTGACCTCATATTTGCAGTTGCTTAAACGATTGAAAAAAAAATATAAACTGTACGGTAAACTGCGGCTCGATCATTTACTTGCATTTTCTGATTTGTTCATTTACGAAGAAGATATACTGTTCAGAGACCAAATATGGGAAGCCATCAAAGAAACTCTGGACCGAGCGCTGAATAATTTTACGCAAATGCGAAAAGATGAAGGGGTGGAGTTGGAGCGGGATCTCTCTGAACGAATCCTCCAACTTGATGAAAAAGTCAATCGTATCGAACAAATATCGCTTGCACGGCATGATGAAGAGTTGGAAAAACTCAAACAGCGTGTGGCAGAGATTGTCAAAATTGGCATCGTTGACGAAACCAGATTAGAGACAGAAGTTGCATTTTTAATGAATCGAATTGATGTCACTGAAGAGTGTGTCCGCTTTAAAAGCCACAACAAACTTTTTTTAAGTTCGATGAATTCTGACGAGGCGGTCGGAAGAAAGCTGAACTTTTTATTGCAAGAGATGACCCGAGAGGCAAACACGATCGGATCCAAGGCAAATCATGCTGATATTTCTCATTTAGTTGTGGAAATCAAGGAAGAGATCGAGAAAATACGAGAACAAGTGCAGAATATCGAATGAATTATTTCCGATATTTCATGGGGGATGATATTCATAAATCATAGGTGTCTGCAAAATAAATAAATTTTCATATTTTGCTGTTATGCTTGCGGATGCAGGCATCTCCTAAGTTCATTATTATTAATATGAAAGAGACTCCTGCATTAGCAGATGTGACAAAGATTGATTAATAATTATCCCATTTTGCAGATTTCTTATAAATCACATAAAGGACTTAGCCATGATGATCAGTATCGGATACAGGAATTATATTTTGGTTGATCGTATTGTTGCGATAATATCACCGGATTCGAGGCCGACCAAAAATATGATTAACGGCGCGCGCGAAAAAGGGAAGATTGTCGATGCCACTATGGGGAAAAGAACCAAATCCGTTATTATTACTAACAGCAATCATGTAATTTTATCAGCGAACTCTCCGGATACGATTGTACATCGGATCAAGGCATTGGGAATAAAAACCGGCAACGGCGAAGACGAATAGTTTGCTTATGAATAATGGATTACTGGTTGTGATTTCATCGCCTTCAGGCGGCGGAAAGACGACAATTATCCGAAAGATCGTGGAACGGGATCCGCAAAGATGTGTTTACTCAATTTCTGCCACCACGCGAGCACCGAGATCCGGTGAACAAAACGGGAAGGATTATTACTTTCTCGATGATGAGGCGTTTCAAGCAAAAATCGAACAAGGAGAATTTCTCGAGTGGGAACGGGTTCATGGCTATTATTACGGAACGGATCTAAGCTCCATTCAAGTTTGGTTGCAACAGGGCAAGGTCGTTCTGCTTGATCTTGACGTAAAGGGCGCGCTTCAGGTGGCTAACATACTAAAAGATCAAACTGTTACAATTTTTATCGCGCCGCCGTCACTGGATACTCTGATCAAACGGCTCAAAAATCGAAAAACCGATTCAAACGAGGAAATTGAAAAACGCCTGGAACGTATCCCCATGGAAATGGAAAAATCTAAAAAATTTGACGCTGTTATCGTCAATGAAAATCTTGACAAGACAGTCGACCAGGTTTTAAAAATAATTGAAAATCATATACACTAAATAACCCATTGCAAATTTGGCTTGATTAATGTGGAGGTAACAATACATGTCAGCAACACTATCTTTCGATGAGTTGGATAAGCATAGCGAAAATGTTTACGAAGCCATCGTCATAATCGCAAAGAGAGCACGGCAGATTAATGAAGAACAAAAAAGATATATTGAAACAGAAACCGGATTGGACGACTCCATCTCTGATAGCGACGACGAAGATGAGTTTGAACAAGGCCGTGATGAAATAAAAATTATTAAACTGCCCAAACCAACCCAGTTGGCGATAGAAGAGTATTTGCAGGGCAAATTGAAATACGAATACACTGGGGATGAGGCGGTGTCTTAGCTCATTAGCAACGATGTTTGAGAATAAAAATATACTTGTAGGCGTAACCGGCGGAATCGCAGCATACAAAGTCCCTGACATTATTCGAGCGATACGGAAAAATAACGGTAATGTCCGCGCTGTGTTGACTGCTTCTGCTGCAAAATTTGTTACACCGTTGACTCTGGCAACTCTGACTGAGCAGCCGGTATTAATGGAAATGTTCATTGATGAGTCCCGCCGTTCGACCATTCATATCGATTCGGCAAGATGGGCAGATGCGATTTTGATTTGTCCGGCGACTGCCAATACGATGGGCAAGATCGCCCATGGTATTGCTGATAATTTGTTGACGACATTGATCATGGCAGCGACCAGTCCGGTTATTTTTTGTCCTGCCATGAACAAAAAAATGGTGGCTAATACATTTTATCAACAGAACCTCAAAAAATTGCAACAGGCGGGTTACCATTTTGTTGATTCCGAACCGGGTGAATTGGCGTGTGGTGAATTTGGCGCTGGACGGTTGGCCGATAAAATTAAAATATTGGCGAGGCTGAGAAAGGTCTTGTTCGGAAACCAGCGGCTTGTCGGAAAAAAAGTGTTGGTGACTGCGGGCAGAACTGAAGAGAAGATCGATCCGGTGCGATATATCTCAAACTATTCAACCGGTAAAATGGGATTTGCGTTGGCTGAAGCTGCCTGGATTGAGGAGGCTGAGGTAACGCTGATCACCGGCCCCACTGAACTAACAACGGTTGATGAAATAAAATTAATTCGGGTCGAATCAAGCGAACAGATGATGACAGCAGTTGATAACGCGTTGCCGACTCATGATGTCGTGGTCATGGCAGCCGCGGTTGCTGATTTTAAGCCAAAGCATTTTCAAGAGCAGAAAATCAAAAAGAGTACAGCACTGCAAACATTTGAATTACAACAGACAACAGATATTTTAAAAACGGTCGGTGAAAAAAAAGGCGAAAAAATTATTGTCGGTTTTGCGATTGAGACCGAAAACGAGTTGTCAAACGCCGAAAAAAAAATGCGTGAGAAAAATTTAGATTTTATCATTCTCAACAATCCAAACGTACTGGGCGCCGGCTTCGGTTATGATACCAATGTGGCTACTATTCTCGACCGAATGGGCGGACGAGAGAAACTACCGTTAATGAGCAAAAAAAAGTTGGCTGAAATAATTATCAATAAAATTGTAGATTTCAGAAAAGACCGATAACCAAAATGAATCAAAGCGATCTTAACCATGACCGTCAATTAACTGATCTGCTCGCAAATGCAGAAAGCTATTTCCGCTATTTTCAAGCGGTCTATGGTGATAAAATTTATTTAGAAGCTGAGATTGATTCAATTTCGCTGACACGACAGGAAAGAAAGCAACTGGGCTTTGCGAATCTGGGTTATGAGATCAGGCATTGTCGGCGCTGCGAATTGTACAAAACACGATCCCAGGTTGTTATCGGGGCTGGAAATCCGGATTCGAAAATTTTGTTGATTGGCGAAGCGCCCGGTTTTAATGAAGACAAGCAGGGAAAACCATTTGTGGGAGAAGCGGGAAATTTGCTTGATAAAATTTTAAAATCGATCCATTTGAGACGGGAGGATATTTATTTAACCAATGTATTGAAATGTCGTCCTCCTGAAAACCGAGACCCCGAACCCCATGAGCAGAAAGCTTGTCTGAATTTTTTGATGGATCAGCTTGAATTGATTCAGCCCAGGTTTATTCTTTTATTGGGAAGGGTAGCGGCACAGGCATTATTAAAAACTGATCAATCGCTGGTGCAATTGCGTCAGAAAATTCACCGGATTGGCAATGCCCGTGCTGTGGTGACTTACCATCCTGCTGCTTTGCTGCGGTTTCCCAAGTATAAGCGAGATACCTGGGAAGATGTGCAAATTTTTCAAAAGTTACTGAGGGGGGATGATGACCTCCAACGATAAAGCCATAAAGATCGAACGCGTCCCGCCGCAGGATATTGACGCGGAGATGGCGGTGTTGGGCTCCATGTTTTTAGACCTTGAAGCCGTGGGAAAGGTCATCGGAATATTAAAAGATGAATCCTGTTTTTATAAAACAGCGCATCAAATGATCTATGCGGCAGCTATTGAACTTTATGATAGACGAGAGCCAATTGATGTGATCACCCTGGCTGATATGTTAAAAAAGAAAGGTCAATTGGAAGCGGTGGGTGGGAACTATTATCTGGTTCAGCTTTCCAATAAAGTGCCGTCAGCCGCTAATGTAGAATACTATGCAAAAATTGTATTAGAAAAAGCGCTGGTGCGTAGCCTTATTCAGGTAAATACAGAAATCATCAGCCGAGCCTTCGAATATAAGGGTGATGTCTACCAGTTACTCGACGAGGCGGAAAGAGAGATATTTATCCTTTCGGAACGTAAAATGGATAAGGGTTTTAGTTTGATTTATACGACAATGCACCAGACCATGGAATTGATACAGAGTTTTGATGGCAAGAAGGGAGGAATTACTGGTGTGGCTTCAGGTTTTAATAAATTGGATCAGTTAACTTCGGGATTTCAAAAGTCAGATCTGGTTATCATCGCCGGGCGTCCTTCGATGGGGAAAACCGCGTTTTGTCTGAATATCGCGCGTAATGCTGCGGTGGATTATGGGGTAACGGTTGGAATCTTTAGTCTGGAAATGTCCAGTCAACAACTTGCCATGCGCATGCTTTGCGCTGAAGCCAAAGTAAACTCGCATGAAGTGAGAACCGGAACCTTACCTAAATATGAATGGCAAAAGCTGAGCACTACGATTGGAAAATTGGCAGAAGCCCAAATTTTCATTGATGATACACCGGCGATGAATATTCTGGAAATAAAAGCCAAAGCTCGACGCTTAAAATATGAAAAAAATGTTGGGTTATTGATTGTGGATTATCTGCAATTGGTACACGGACCAGAAAAGGCGGAGAGCCGGCAGATTGAGATTTCAGCGATTTCGCAATCGTTAAAAGCGCTCTCAAAGGAATTGAACATTCCAGTACTTGCCCTGTCGCAATTATCGCGTGCAGTGGAGTCGCGTGGCGGCGACCGGCGACCAATGTTATCCGACTTGCGGGATTCGGGCGCCATTGAACAGGACGCTGATGTGGTGATCTTTATTTATCGAAGCGAAGTTTATGGTAAAACCGAAACCCCGGGTCTCGCTGAAATCATTGTCAGCAAGCAAAGAAATGGGCCGATTGGTACCGTTTTTTTAAATTTTATCAAAGAATATGCATTATTTGCCAATCCCAGTGTTGGTGATGATGAGAAAGCCTATGTTAGTCCCTATTAAAAAAAATTCTAATAATACCAATCATGACGGATTGTCCGATTCCTTTATGGAAGAGAGGTATCGAGTCGGACTTCGAAATTTAATCCGCAAAATCAGAAGATACAACAGCAATTTCGATGTTGGGCTGTTGCGCAAAGCCTATGAATTCAGCTATGCAGCTCATAAAGACCAGTTGCGGCGCTCCGGCGAAGCCTATTTCGAACATCCGTTTAAAGTTGGCATTATACTGGCAGATTTGAGGATGGATCTGTTAACCATCTGCGGCGGACTGCTGCACGATGTAGCAGAGGACACCGGTTTTTCGCTGGATGATGTGCGCGATGAATTTGGCAATGAAATGGCGACGTTGGTAAACGGAGTCACGAAAATCAGCGAATTGAAATTTGATAGCATTGAAGTTCGTCAGGCGGAAAATTTTCGCAAGATGATCGTCTCAATGGTCGAGGACATTCGAGTAATATTAATCAAATTCGCTGACCGGCTACACAATATGCGCACGCTTGAATTCTTGCCTGAAAAGAAACAGGTCCGAATCGCGAGGGAAACGCTGGAGGTTTATGCACCGTTGGCACATCGACTCGGCATCGGACGCATTAAATGGGAGCTGGAGGATCTCGCGTTTAAAATATTATATCCGGTCGAATATAAACAAATCGTCAAAAAGGTCGCTGACAGAAGGGATGAACGCGAACGTTACATCCAACGGATCAGCAGACCTATTCGCAATGAACTGAAAAAATCGAAGTTGGAAAGCAAAATTATTGGGCGTCCCAAACATTTTTATAGTATCTTTAATAAAATGAGAACTCGCCAGCTTCCGTTTGAAGAAATTTATGATTTATTGGCGATCCGAATAATTGTCAAACGGATTGAAGATTGTTATCACGCACTTGGAATTGTACATAGCTTGTTCACGCCAATTCATGAAAAATTCAATGATTATATTGCCACGCCAAAATCGAATATGTACCAGTCGCTTCATACAAAGCTAATCGGTCCCGAGGGCAAAACCGTCGAAATTCAGATACGAACCGAAGAGATGGATCGAACAGCTGAAGAGGGCATTGCGGCTCACTGGCGTTACAAAGAAGGGCGACTCAAAGAGGATGAATTTGATAAACATCTGGTCTGGTTGAGACGGGTGCTGGAATGGCAACAAGACACTCCGGAATCGAAAGAATTCATGGAATACCTGAAGATCGATCTGTTCCATGATGAAGTTTTTGTTTTCACTCCCAAAGGCGACCTGTTCAGAGTGCCCAGTGGATCGACGCCTATTGATTTCGCTTATGCCGTACATACCGATATCGGCTATCACTGTCTGGGCGCAAAGGTCAACAAAAAAATTGTGCCATTAAACTATCAACTGCGCAGCGGCGATACTATCGAAATTATTACCTCAAACAATCAACATCCTAATCCGGACTGGATTAATTTTGTCAAAACTTCCAAAGCCAGATCCAGAATCAAGCGCTGGATCAGAGACTCGATGTTTGAACAGAGCCTCAAATTGGGCAACGAAATTTTAACCAAGGAGTTAAAACGATATAAAATTAAAGCCGAATCTCGGGATTTGCAGGAAATATCACAGAGTTACGGTTTTACTGACATCAATCAATTGTATGCGGCAATCGGACGTGGAGAAATCTCGGCGCTTGGAATTATTCATAAATTGGAGCCGAGTACCACCGTCGATCAGAAATCGCAGTCGATTTTTAATCGACTGCTTAGAACTCCCAAAAAAACGGGAGAAGGTGTGCTGGTACAGGGAGTGGACAATCTTTTGCTGTCCTTTGGCAAATGCTGTCAACCAGTCCCCGGCGATCAAATTTTAGGATTTATCACCAAAGGCAAAGGTGTGGTGATTCATCGAACCGATTGCAAGAACATCTTTACCCTGTTAAAATTCAGAGACCGAATTATTGAAGTGATGTGGGATGTGGAAAAAGACCGATTGTTTTCGGTCAGATTGTACATCACTGGTCGTGATCGGCGGAATCTCTTGAAAGATATTACTGAAGTACTTTCCAGGTTGGATGTAAATATTGTGAATGTCGATTTGAAGACGGTTGATAGCAATATTCAAAATAACATGCTGATCGAAGTTAAAAATCTGAACCATTTAAAAGCAATTATGAAGGGGATAAAAAAAATAAATAATGTGCTCAGTGTTGACCGTATCACCGGCAATGGTGCACGGTTGAAGAAGTTAGCTTCAGAAAAAATTGAGAATGAAGACATAACCAATCTCGATTAATATAAATAGCAGTCGCATAAAATTTAAGGAGCAGACCCAATGAAAACAACGATCACTAAAAAAGATGTCGCTAAAAGAACTGCAAAACTTGTTGGTGAAAAAATCTATCAAACAGAGAAAATTGTGGATGGTGTGTTCACAGCACTGCGGGAGTTTATGTCAGAGGCGGATCCGGAAGTCCGAATTGAAATTCGAGATTTTGGCGTCTTTGAAGTGAAGACAACAAAAGCAAAGCCCAAAGCGCGCAATCCTAAAACCGGCGAAGTGATCTATGTTCCCCCGCGACGTAAGACACATTTTAAAGCCGGAAAATTATTGAAAGAGGTTTTAAAACAACCATTACCATAAATTAATTATACATGAACCGTCGAGGAATCATTATCTCCTGGGCGGTTTTTAACATCGGAGATAGCCACGGAAATTAATAAGTCTCGGATTCTATCCATTGATTATGGTTCGCGTCGGATTGGTGTTGCTATTAGTGATCCTTTACAGATTTTAGCGCAGCCATTGCCCACAATTCAAGTGGTGAATTTAAAACAAACACTGCGAGAAATTAAAAAAATCGTTGCGGAACGTGATGTTTCTAAAATCGTGGTGGGGATGCCTTTTCATCTGAAGGGTACGGTCGGTCAAACCGCGCAACAAGTTGAAGCTTTTATCGAAGCTCTGGAACGCAGAGTGGATGTTCCGATTCAAAAGTGGGATGAACGATTTTCCTCTATTGCAGCGGAGAAAATAATTCGCGAGATGGGGAAGTCACCCCACCGTCATCGAGATAAAATTGATCAAATTGCTGCACTATTAATCCTGCAGTCCTATTTAGACTATTTAAATTCCAAAAAGAAAAGTTAATGGCGAAGCATCTCGCCATGACATAAAAATGCAAGATTAATTTGGTGACCAATTTTCGGTTAAAAAACAGGCGGCAGAAAAATTAACAGGAATCGTTGATCAGTTGTAATTAACAGTTGAGCGAAAAAAAGCAAATCGGAATTGGGATTATGGCAAACAAGACGGTGAAGATTGGTTTGAGCGGCGCCAGCGGAGCAGCCCAGATTTTACATTTGCCTATTTTGACAAAGATGTCTAATGTTGAAATTGTAGCGATTTGCGATCGGAATCGAGACCGGGCACAGCGCATTGCTGAGAGATTTTACATTCGACAGGTTTTTTCCGATTTTGAAGAGATGATCGCCACTGCTGATCTCGATGTCATCGATGTTTGTTCTGAAGTCCAATACCATTTATCAGAAGTGAGCCATGCCCTGAAAGCCGGTAAACATGTGCTGGTAGAAAAGCCGTTCGCACAAAACGCGATCGAAGCGAAGCAAATGGTGAACATTGCTGAACAACAGCAGAAGCAATTAATGGCGTTGATGAATTTAAAATTTCGATCCGACTCTATTGCCCTTAAAAGCATTTTAAATCACAATCAGATCGGCAAGACGTTTCTAATGAAAGCCGGCTGGATGCGCCGTAATGAAAAATGGCAGCAAAAGCAAATGTTTCTCCGCAATCAGCAGGGAGTCATTATGCATCTCGGGCTTCAGGTTATGGATTTAGGATTGTGGTTGTTGAACAATCCCAGAGTGAAAACCGTGAAAGCAGTTAGCTTTAATCAGATTATGAAATCCTGGGTAGAAGATACAGCGCTTATCATGTTGCAAATGATTGATAACACTGTCTTCACTATTGAAGTCGGTTGGAACATGAATTATGGCAAAGACTCTTTATACGTTGAATTGTTTGGAGAAAAAGGAGCGGCTCGGTTGAACCCGTTGTCAATATTGACGGAACAAAACAAAAAACTGGTTAATATTACTCCCTCGCAAGCGATTTTCAGAGGGGATCCGTATTTGAAATCTTATGAAAATGAATTTTCTCATTTCCTGTTTTGTCTGTCAAATAAGCTTACCCTGCAATCCAGCGGCGTCGAAATTATCGAGCGCTTTAAAATTATGGATGCAATTTTCCAGTCGATCCAAACAGGATGTGAGGTGGTTTTAAAATGAGGAGAGACTTCTTTCTTGCTTTGCTGACTGCAGTTTTTATCTCATTGGCTTTCCCGCCGCTAAAATTGGGCTTTATCGCTTATTTTGGATTAATCCCTTTTTTCTTTCTGCTGGAAAACAAAACTATCAAACAATCCATCCGTTGGGGTTATTTAACCGGATTTTTAATCAATTTTGGCACCCTTTATTGGATTAATTGGGTGACCGTCCCGGGTGCAATCGCAGCCATTTTCTATTTGCCAGTGTATTTTATTATCTACGCTGTAATGCACACCTTTTTTCGTCAACGGATTTCCGAAAAATATTTTCTTTTCTGCCTGCCTTTTCTTTGGACCGGCGTCGAATTTTTAAGATCGCTGGGAGTTTTGGGATTTCCCTGGAATTCGCTGGCATATACCCAAACCTATTACCTGTCGTTAATTCAATATGCCAGCTACACCAGCGTATTCGGGGTTTCATTTTGGATCGTTTGGATCAATGTTTTTCTTATGTTAATTTTTAAAAATACAGATAACATTAAAAAGCTGGTCATTTATTT